>JABDKX010000217.1 GCA_013001975.1 Saprospiraceae bacterium
TCTATAATTTCAAAACTAAAATTTGATGTCAAAGGACAATCAGGCCCAATATTCGTATTTGTCAGATTAAACGTAATCTCATACATACCAGGTGTTGTTCCTGATGTTACTTCGAGATTATCATCACTGATATTTATACTGCCAACATTTGGACCATCGGTAACAGACCAAAATCCATCCTCCGTTGTTATCTTTATTGTTGTTAAATCTATGATCGTTGGCTCTAAACATATATTGTCTAAGGCGCCAATTTCAACACTAGGACATTTACAATCATTAACTGTAATCGTCAGAGAATATGATTGATCTGAACATGGAGATGTCGCTGTATTTGTTGTAAATGTAAATGCGTAATCTTTAACTTCGCTGTCTCTAAAATCAACAATATTATCTGCATCAATCACAATACCAGACTCAAGCGTTGACCAAGTTCCGCTGGCTCCATTTGAATTAAAATCATCCAAATCAAGGAAGTCTGGATCGGTTCCGGTATCTTCATTACAAGCTTGACCTATTGGCGTGATATCCGCAAATGGCTCTTCTATAATTTCAAAACTAAAATTTGATGTCAAAGGACAATCAGGCCCAATATTCGTATTTGTCAGATTAAACGTAATCTCATACATACCAGGTGTTGTTCCTGATGTTACTTCGAGATTATCATCATTGACATTTAAACTGCCGACATTTGGACCATCGGTAACAGACCAAAATCCATCTTCTGTTGTTATCTTTATTGTTGTTAAATCTATGATCGTTGGCTCTAAACATATATTGTCTAAGGCGCCAATTTCGACACTTGGACATTTACAGTCATTAACTGTAATCGTCAGTGGATATGATTGATCTAAACAAGGTGCTGAGGCTGTATTTGTTGTAAATGTAAATATGTAATCTTTAACTTCTCTGTCTTTAAAATCGACTATATTATCTGAATCGATAACAATACCTAACTCAAGAGTA
Organism: Saprospiraceae bacterium; assembly: GCA_013001975.1. Taxonomy (GTDB): domain Bacteria; phylum Bacteroidota; class Bacteroidia; order Chitinophagales; family Saprospiraceae; genus RFSX01. Next base: position 964 of record JABDKX010000217.1, read on the forward strand.
GACCAAAATCCGCTGGCTCCATTTGGATTAAAATCATCCAAATCAAGGAAGTCAGGATCTGTTCCGGTATCTTCATTACAAGCCTGACCTATTGGCGTAATTGTCGCACTAGGCTCTTCGAATATTTCAAAACTAAAGTTTGATGTGAGTGGGCAATCAGGTCCAATATCGGTATCAGTCAAGTTAAAAGTTATCTCATAAATGCCAGGGAGAGTTGAATTTAAAACTTCTAAATTATCATTATCAATATTCAAGCTTCCTACGCTTGGACCATCAGTAATAGTCCAAAACCCATCCTCGGTCGTTAACTTAACAGTTGTTAAATCTATTGTAGTTGGCTCCAAACACAGATCATCGAGTGTCCCGATCGCCACGCTTGGACAAGAACAATCTTGAAGCGTTATCGTTAACGGATAAGATTGATCTAAACATGGTGCAGATGCGAAGTCAGTCGTAAAAGTGAATATATAATCTTTTACATCCTCACCTGCAAAATCAACCACATTATCAGATTCGATCGTAATTCCAGATTCCAAAGTTGACCAAGAACCGCTAACATTATTAGGATTAAAATCATCTAAATCAATAAAATCTGGATCTGTTCCAGTGTCTTCATTACATGCTGTTCCAAACAGTATCAAATCAGCTGTTGGTTCTTCATTTATTGTAAAACTAACGTCCGATGTGGTTTCACATAGTGGTCCAATATCAGAAGTAGTAATCGTATATTGGATTGTATAATCTCCTGGCTCAGAAACATCAGAGATGATCAGATTATCACCAGATATGTTTATAGAACTTATATCTTCTCCATCAGTTATCGTCCAAAATCCAGGTTCTGATGTAATCAATAAACCAGACAAAGATATTTGAGAATCAACATTACATTGATTTGCTGGAGCTATAATTTCTGTTGAAGGACAGACACAGTTTTCAATGTCTATTTCAACAATATAGGTTGTATCTGGGCAAGGAGAAATAGCTGAATTTGTTATGAATTTATACTCATAGATCCCAGCTGTTGAACCATCAAAATCTACATTTGAAGGATCTGCAACCATGTTATCATCATCATCCATCCAATCACCTGTAATGCCGTTCAATTGCAAAGCTGATAAATCAACTGCCGTAGGCAAAGTCCCTATAAAATTATTACAAAGCGTTATAGCGTTTACATCTAATGCAGGTAACAATGGTGTAACCAAATTTACCTCAAATATTTCTTTAGCAGTACAAAAATCTTCTGTTACTTCTAATCTGTAAAATCCTGCCTCAGAAATCTCAAAGTCTATTTGATCAGATAATAAAACATTTGTTTGTGCATTATACCACGCGTAAGCATCATGGCCTGATGGTGCAGATACTACCTGAGAGTCACCAACACATAAATTAAAAGATGCCGGAGGTACAATATTAAATTCAGGATGAACACGAACTTCAAAGGTTTCAACAGGTGAATCACATGTTGATTCTGATTCATAAAATGATACTTGGTAAGTTATGGTTTCAATATTTGATCCGTTGTTGATAATTTGATCTGGAATTAATCCAGAACCTGTTTCAAAAATCCAATCTTGAGCACCAGTTGTATTTCCAGCATCTATAACTTCAACCATGATAGGTACTTCATATCCTCCTATAATTCCTACAGGAATAGAAGCAAAATCTCCTGAACATATTTCATCATCTACCAAATCATATTCAACCAGCGTGCTGCAATCTATTCGACTTTCAAACTTCAATGGTGTATCTCCTGCACAAGCAAGTTGTCCATCATAACAACCAGTCTCACCATCAGCAAAAATAAACATGGTAATGCTTAAATCTTTTGAATAATCGTCTTCACAATCTGAAACTTCATCTAAAGTCTTTGTTGTTAAATCAAAGCAATGATTGATAATAACAGATGTATTACACAATGATTCCAATCCCCATGAGTTATCAGGATGACCATCTTGGACACACCCTGTACTTGATACCGCTGGTGATGAATACCACCATCCACCTGGTAAAACATCTCCCATTTGTAATCCACCAACTCCGAAATCCAAAATGAGATTTCCTTCTTGATCATTTGCTAAACCCAAAACAGGGCTATCCACATTATAATGTACATCATCAAACCATTCCCATCCGTTATCTATAGGTTGGTCTTCCAACAAATTAACTGTTCTGTCCCAACCTCCACCGAGTACAGGAACGATTCCTTGTAACCATTGGCAATTGTTTCCTTGACCAACAATATCAACAAAAAAGTCTAATTCATAACATATGGTTACTGTTTCACCTGGGCATATTGGCGCCTGTGGTAAAGCCATGGGGTTTTCTGGTCTTATAACAGTTATTGTTCCTTCTGAACAATTTATAAAATCCTGACTTGCATTAACACAAATATCGAACGCACCAGGATCGCCGCCTTCTAAAGAAACCTCAATAAAATAAGAAGAACTAGGTGCAACGGCTACATCTGTATAAGATCCAGGAGTCACAACTTCGCATAAAAATAAATCGTCCAAATCACTACAACTTGATCCTCTATAAACTGAAATATTAGGTAAAAATTCAGCATTGTCAATTACGATGCTGATGTTGGTTGCAAATTGATCAGTATTTACTTGGAACCAAGCACTTTGATCTGTACAAGTACTGACACAAGAATATTCAAGACAAGAAGTAGCACATACTGCTAACCCGTCAGAAATTGGTGCCATTTGTTGTTCTGCTACAATTTCTTCACAAGTATCAGCTAAATCACAACCTGGAACATCTGTCATTGTAACAACAAATTCACCACAACCATCACTTTTAGTTGAAATATGGATATAGATTCGTCCGTTACAGTTTGGAACTGTAAAGTCTCTGTTTTCAAATCCAGTACAATCAGATTGAGCTAGTAAGGTAAGAGATCCACATGCCCCTGCGTAAATTTCTACGCCGATCCCACCTGCAATACTTATATTTTCGATTTCTATTAAGGTTGCACTTAAATTTTGGTTATAATAATACCAAACCCCAGTTTCCAGATCACCACACAGGTTAAAACCTTCAATCTCACCACAACAGGTAAGACCAAGCAAAGAACCATCAATTTCAAACGCATCTCCGCAGAAATCGTTTTCTGGTGGTTCACTGCATATAACCTGTGCATTAGTAATATTTAATGCTACACAGATGACAATGACCCAATTAAGGCTTATTCGCAACAAATTGTTCATAAGTGTTATGTTACTTAGCCTTTTATAAGATTAAGAATATCTTAAAAACATGCAAATACACAATTTTAAGCTACACTATAGCTTTAAAGACTAAAATACTCAATAAAAAGAATTAATAAGTGGAGTTAATAAAGGTTAGATTCTGAGCGGGCATACTCAAAACCTTACAAATCTAATTCAATTAACTGTATTTGAGGATACAAACATTCGCAATTTGTAAAGTAGCAGTCAAAAAAAAGAACTTCTATCCGTCAAAATTGTAATGTATTATATCAAAAACGTTATTTTTCGACTTTAGAACTAATAAAAGCTATTCAATATGTTTAAAAAAGTTATTTCCGTCAGTTTGTTACTCCTATTTTTTCTTTCAGTGAGTACCGATGTTGAAGCACAAAAAAGAGGAACCAAAAAGAGAGAAAAAAAGGAAAGAAGTGATTCCAGTAATTCTGAAAGAAGTCGCTCATCTAGAGATAGAGGAGAATCTTCCAACACTGTAAGTTTTACTGACCGTATAAACTATGAAATTTCAATCGGTAATATAAGCTTTAATCAAGGATTTGGTATTACTTTAAAACCACATGCGGCGTATAAATTTACTGAAAGGTTGTCTGCAGGTATTGCAGTGAGAACATTTTATGATTTTGTAAATATTGTTAATGGAGATGACTTGAGTTTATTTTCATATGGACCTTCTGGATTTGGCAGATTTAAGATTACAGATGAGATTTACGTGCAAGGGGAATACAATATTATGTCTTATGATCAGGGTCCAAATGGAGATAGAGTTTCGAAATCATCACCTATGTTTGGATTGGGATATTTGAGCGGTTATGGTCCTTGGAGATTTGGACTGCAATTGCTGTTTATAGGTAATGAAGAATTTAGAGATTTTGAAAGAAGTACCGTTGATTATTGGTTTTCTTTTTCATATAATTTTTAAGAATAAATCAATCCTAAAAAAAAAGCTTGATCTGAGATTTTAGATCAAGCTTTTTTTTTGCTCATATATAACTAAAAGGTAACATCAAATCCAATCAAGAAATTGATTCCTGCTTGCGGAAAATAAAAATTCTCTTCTACCAAATTTTCAAATATATAGTTATAGGTGTATCCATTTGACACATACTTTGTATCAAGAATATTGTTGACCATTGCTTTTAATTCATATTGTGTTATTCCTTGAGATTTTGATTTAAAAGAAACCAGAATATCATTTATAAAGTAGGCGTCAATTTTTTTATTAACATTACTTGTGTTATCTAAAAATTGTTCTCCAACGTATTTAGAAATCCAATGAATACTTAACGCTTTTGTTGGCAAATATGAAAACGTTGATCCTGCAATAATGTTAGGAGAAAATGCAATATCCGTATCGGTATAATTATTCTCAACTATAGAAATTGGATCGGCACCATAGTCAACAATACTTTCTGTGAATTGATCAATTTTGTTTTGACTAAAAGCGACATTTGCTTTCAGTTTAAATTGCGAATTGATATCAACTTGGCCGTCTAACTCAATGCCCATTCTTGTGCTCTTGTCAACATTTTGCCTTACTGCAGCTCCAACGTCATTAATAGCACCAGTTAATACCAATTGGTTTTTATAGTCCATATAGAATACGTTAGCATTAAACAGGGTATTATTGTTAACCATTCTTAATCCAAATTCAATATCATTAAGCGTTTCAGACTCTGGAACATTTGTTCCTTTTGCATCAACAAAATCAGACCTAACAGGTTCTCGTTGTGCTTTAGCATAAGATGCATACACAATTGTGTTATTATTTAATTTATAACTAAGGCCAAATTTGGGATTAAAAAATGAATAAGATTGCTCAATATTAAATGACAATCTATCATCATCAATACCACTCGCATTATAATCCAAGACTCGCATTTGTAAATCCAGATATGCTTTCAGTTTATCTGAAAAAAGATAATTTACTTTCCCGTAAACATTAAAGTCATTTTTACTTCCATCATTTTCATAATACCTAAAATCCTCATCCAACAATCGCAATATACCATTGACTTCTGCGCCGACAGGTCTGCCGAAATGCAATCCATCATATCGGTTAGCACTGGCACCAAGAATAAGATCCAAGTTATCACTCATTGCTATTTCAGAATTAATTATAACACCATAAAAGTGATTATCCAACCACTTTCGTCTGACTAAGTTGGCAGAATTAAGGGTATCACCTACCGACGTAATTACTGGACCAAATCCGTAGTCAGCAAAATCTTGATTTACTTCGAATTGTTCAAAGAATCCTTTTCCACGAGTGTAATGAGCAGTTGCATTGATATTGACATTATCACTTGTTTTTACATTATAAATAAATTGTAAATGCGTTTGTCGGTAATCGTCAACTTGATTTTCGTATAAATAATAATTATAGCGTCTGTCACTTTCAAATAAATTTAGTGAATCCTCAACTGTCTGATACATTCCTGGGTTTCTCAAGTAATGAGCCATCAAAGCTTCATCATCTTCTTCCAATTTGGCTTCAGGAATTCCGTTCCAACTTTGGTAGGTTCTTTCTTTTCCAGAAAATACATTGAAGCGGATACTTTTATTTTCTTCAACCTTACTGGCTGAAAAATAAAATGAATTCAAATTAGATGATGCTCTATCAATGTATCCATCGGATACAATTCTTGAGTATCTACCTTCAATGTTATATTTGTCAGCAATAAGTCCAGTACCAAAACTTGCCGATATTTTTTGCGAATTAAACGACCCATAACTACCCGAAATATGGATGTATGGATTTTGATAAATATAGTTGCTGTTAAGTGATACTGTTGCGCCAAATGCGCCTGCCCCATTTGTTGATGGTCCAACGCCACGTTGAATTTGAACTTTATCAACTGAACTGGCAAAATCTGGGAGATTTACCCAAAATAAACCATGGCTTTCAGAATCATTAAGCGGAACACCATTAATTGTAACATTGACTCGGGTCGGGTCAGATCCTCTTACGCGCATTCCTGTATATCCAATGCCTGCACCAGCATCTGAAGTTACGACAACCGACGGCGTTTGTTCAAGTAAAAAAGGTAAGTCTTGTCCTAGGTTCTCAAACGATATTTCTTCTTTACCCATTTCGGAATAAACGAATGGGGAATTTTGATCAAGTTCGTTAGCTAATATTTCAATTTTATCGAGATTAAAAACGACACCGTCCAAAACGATATCCATTTTTATATCTCCATCAACAACGATACTTTCAGTATAAGATTTATACCCTAAGAAAGTAATTTTGAAATCATAGGTATCTCTTGGAATCGATTGCAATTCAAAAAATCCTGTATCATCAGTTATGGTTGCAAATTGAGATTCTTGTAAAAAAACTGATGCTCCTATAAGCGCTTCTCCGTTTTCATTTTGCAACGTTCCAAAAACTTTATTTTGAGCATTCATATTAATGCCAATGCAAAACATAATAGCCAGTAAAAGATATTTCATACAAATAGATTAAGTCAAAAATAGAACGAGATAGGCCAGCTTATATTATCAACAGCTAAGTTCAGTAATCTCCCTTTCCAGCATTATCTGGACAGGTTCAATGGGTATAATCTCAGCACTTCTAATAATTGTTAAGAAGGCACCCCTCGTTGGATGCAAATGTAGTTAGATTTATTGAATAAGTAATGTCTTTATAAATCCAATTCACGCTTCATTTTAGCTTTAAATCCAAGAATTCCTTTAGAATATGTTCAGCTTGAGAGTTTCTTTCTATTAATTGTGCATCAATAATATAGTAAGGCCATTTTAACTCTGTCAATTCCTTTTCATAAATTTTAAATATGATTTGTCTTTCAAATGGTGATTCTCGCAATGGATCTTCAACCCAAGGGATGTTTGGTTTTAATAAAAAGGTGATTGCTGGTTTAAATTTTTGAAGTTGTTCATTAATCCAATGATGACAATAGCCATATTTATAATTAGACCATATTTTTAAGTTTAATAAATATGTATCCAAAATAAAAAAAGATGTTTCTGGCAATTGGTTTATTAGAAGGAAGTGCCCTTTTGCTATAGATAATATATCATCTTGTGTATAAATGTGACCAGCTGACTCTAGGTATTCCCTCGCATACTCATTTATACAATCGAAATTAAACGCCTTACTAAGATACTGAGCTAATGTAGATTTGCCAGAAGATTCAGGACCTGTAATTAATATGGTTTTAGGCATTGGCTGCACTTAATTGCATTTTCTTTCGCCAATGTAAGAAACCAAAAATTGACAGAAGAAAATATATGACCATTAAAAACGAAGCGATACTCAAAGACCTGTCAAAATATAACCAAATAGAAACCAAATTGATTATGATCCAAAATACCCAAGCTGATAGCCATTTGTGGGCTTCCATAAAACTTGCTAACACACTAAATACAGAAGTTGTTGCATCTGCAAAAGGTCTTTGTGCATCTGAATGACTGTCAAATAAATATCCTATTCCAAAGCTTAGACAAATCCCTGAAAGCAATAATAAAATAATGTTTAACCAAGATGTTCTTTGGATGACAACCTTATTTTTCCCTCTGTCTTTCCATTTATAAAATCCATAAAAGCCTACAAACACATAGAAAAAATATAAAATGGATTCAGAATATAATTGACTCTGATACATTAAAAAAATAAAAGCTATAGAAGATATAATACCAAAAAACCAACACCATATATTTTCTCTGATTAACAAAATGATATATACCAATCCAGTAATCGCAGCAAATATTTCAAGAATTAATGTTAAGTCCATTGGCATTTATTAACCTATCACAAAAGAAACAAAGATTCTGAATTCTTCACATTTCATCACCATTATTATAGAAACATTAACTAAAATAATAGTGAACGAAATCGATCCTTAAGCGTTGAAATACTCTTTATCATCCGATTATCTGTTATAATGTGCAAACAATTGTAACAGAACAAATCACAACAGCGTATATTTGCACTATGCATGACATTGAGCCATATTTTAAATGGAGAACATATTATTGTGCCGAAGAGGATAAGCAATCACCATTCTTTGGAAAAAAATACAGTGAATTTCAATTTACTCAAAAAGTGTATAACTATTTTATACATCCTCAATGGGACTCTTTTGGCTCACAAACACTGTATGCGAAGCTTTTATTTGTTGATTATGAAGAAAGTTATGCCATAATTGAACTAATTGGCGAATGGAATGATTGTTTGAACAATGATGTGATGTTTTTGAAGCGATATTTCGCTGATCATATGATCGCGCATGACATTTCAAAATTTATCATTATGTGTGATAATGTATTGAATTTTCATGGATCGGATAATTGCTATTATGAAGAATGGTGGGATGATATAAAAGATGAAGATGGTTGGGTTTGTTTTGTCAATACTTTAGATCATGTCTTAGATGAGATGGAAAAAATGCGAATCCAACATTATTGTGAAATTGGAGATTCTTTTATAGATATAAATTGGAGAAAGAAAAATCCACAATTAACTTACCAGGAAATTTGTCACATCAGACAAACTAAAACTAAACAACTGCACTAATTTGAGCAAACATTTTTCAGGTTATGTAAATATTATTGGCAAACCCAATGTTGGGAAGTCAACTTTACTCAATGCATTCATTGGAGAGAAGATGGCTATAATTACCAGTAAACCACAAACGACCAGACATCGTATTTTAGGTATTTTGAGTGAAGATGATTTTCAAATTGTTTTTAGTGATACGCCCGGATTAATACATGAACCTGGTTATAAAATGCAACGCGCTATGAACGATGCTGCATTTTCAATTTTTGAAGATGCCGATGTTGTATTGTTTGTCATAGATCCTTATGATCCTTATGATGGCACTGAAAAAGTTATATCAAAGATAAAAGCAACAGAAGTACCTAAATTTTTGATAATTAATAAAGTCGATCTTTCAGACCCCGATACGCTAAAAGAAATGATGGCGCTTTGGAAGGAGCGGATAGATTTCGATGAAGTTCATTGTATTTCTGCATTAGAAAAAATCGGCATTGATCATTTGTTAAATCAAATTAAAGCACGATTACCCGAAGGACCCGTCTATTTCCCTAAAGATCAAATTTCAGATAGATCAGAACGGTTTTTTATAAGTGAAATAGTTAGGGAAAAAATCTTAATGTTATATAAGCAAGAGATTCCTTATTCGGCAGAAGTTGTCGTAACTGAATTTAAAGAATCAGTAAAAAACGACAAACCTTTTGTACGCATCCGTGCTGAGATTTATGTAATGAGAAATACGCAAAAGCAAATTTTAATTGGCCGACAAGGTGCTTCAATAAAAAAATTAGGGATAGAATCCCGAAAGGATATAGAGAAATTTTTAGAAAAACGCATTCACCTTGAACTCTTTGTTAAAGTCAAGGAAAAATGGAGAGACGATGATCGTTTCTTAAAAGGATTTGGATATTTACAATAAATATTATGTCAGAGATTATAGCAATTGTTGGAAGACCTAATGTTGGAAAATCAACATTTTTCAATAGACTGATTGGTGAAAAGAAGGCCATCATAGATAACATATCTGGTGTTACCAGAGATCGTATTTATGGGAATAGTCATTGGAATGGAAAAAACTTTACTGTCATTGATACTGGAGGATTTGTAAAAAACAGTGATGACATTTTTGAAAAAGCCATTCGTGAGCAAGTGCATATTGCCATTGATGAAGCTGACATCATCATCTTTATGGTAGATGTGACAACTGGCATTACAGACTTGGATGAGCAAATGGCGAATATCCTCAGACGCCAATCTAAAAAAGTATTTGTAGCTGTGAATAAGGTAGATAATAACTCTAGAATGCTCATGGCCAATGAATTTTGGAGTCTTGGATTTGACAACACTTTCTTTTTATCTTCCATGAATGGTTCTGGATCAGGTGAATTGCTTGATGCTATTTCTGAGTTTCTTCCTGAACCAGATCCAAATGAAAAAAAATTAGAAATTCCAAAAATATCGATCATTGGACAACCAAATGTGGGCAAATCATCATTAACTAACGCTTTGATTGGAGAGGATCGAAATATTGTAACTGATATTGCAGGAACAACTCGAGACTCCATAAATTCTTATTACAATAAATTTGGTAAAGAATTCTATCTTGTTGATACAGCAGGTATTCGAAAAAAAGCAAAAGTACATGAGAACTTAGAGTTTTATTCTGTTCTTCGTGCTATTCGAGCCATGGAAGAATCAGATGTTGTTTTACTTTTGATTGATGCTTCAACTGGTTTAGAATCTCAAGATCTGAGTATCTTTTCTTTAGCCGCTAAGCGAAACAAAGGTATTGTAATATTGGTTAATAAGTGGGATTTGATTGAAGACAAAGAAACCAATACAGCTAGAGATTTTGAAAAGAAACTTAAAAACAAATTGGCACCTTTTAATGATGTTCCTGTTTTGTTTATCAGCGTTCTGGAAAAACAACGAATCCATAAGGCCATGGATATCGCCATTGAAGTATATGAAAACAGACAACGGAAAATCAGTACTTCAAAGTTGAATGAAATTATGCAAGAAGAAATTCAACGAATACCTCCACCATCACACAGAGGTAAATTTATTAAGATCAAGTACATCATGCAATTACCAATGCCCTACCCTTCATTTGTTTTCTTTTGCAATTATCCTGATCATGTAAAAGATAATTATAAAAATTTCTTGCGTAATAAATTAAGAGAGCACTTTAACTTTAAAGGCGTTCCTATTTCTATTTTCTTTAGAAGTAAAAACTAAAATCTATGATTGTAGCTTTCGTTCCTGTACGATGTGGATCCAAAGGTATTCCTCTAAAAAATATTAAATCTTTTTGTGGAAAACCACTTCTGTATTGGGTATGTAAAGCACTTCAAGAAACGCCTAAAGTTGATGAAGTTGTTGTTGCAACTGATTGCGATGAAATTATTGATGTGACAAAATCATTTGACTTTTCCAAGTTGAAAATTTATAAAAGGCAAGCTGAAAATGCCCAAGATGAGTCAAGCACTGAATCAGTGATGATTGAATATATTGGACAATCTTTTATACAAAATAACGATACATTTATTCTCGTACAAGCGACTTCCCCATTTACAAAAGCAACACATTTTTCTGAAGCCATCGATCAATTTAATAATTCAGAAATTGATAGCCTCTTATCCGTAACTCCTAATCATCAATTTCTTTGGAACTCAAAAGGTCAAAGTCTCAATTACGATTATCGCAATCGACAAAGACGCCAAGAATTTGAGAAGCAATTTGCCGAAAATGGTGCCTTTTATATCAACTCAGTTGGTGGCATCTTACTCAGTCAAAACAGATTAGTAGGAAAGATTGGGTTGTATGTCATGCCAAAATATACTG
>JABDKX010000238.1 GCA_013001975.1 Saprospiraceae bacterium
TCCTCCAAATGTAGGATAACAAACAATTCCTATTTTCATTTTTATATTTAATTATTCTTGCAACAACTTTGACCAATTCTTTGTATAAATACAATCCGGAAAGGGATTTGTTTCATTATTTTCGCCAACTCTATGAAATAATAATACTTCTTTTAGTATTATCGCTTAATAATTATGGTCGTTTATTCAATTAAAGATATGGAAAATCTGTCAGGTGTGAAGGCACACACTATCCGTATTTGGGAAAAACGATATGAAATAATTAAACCGAAAAGAACCAAAACTAATATTCGTTATTATACAGATGAAGACTTAAGACACCTTCTTAATGTTTGCTTGCTGTATAGAAATGGATTGAAAATTTCTAAGATAGCGAAGCTCTCCCAAGATGAAATTAAAGAAAGAATCAGTGCTTTTACAAAAATTGATCTCGACTTTGAGGATCAATTAGATGCACTAATGCTTTTTATCCTTGATTTAGATAGCTACAACTTTTCTAAAGTCCTTGATCAGCATATCGATCAAATTGGATTGGAACGAACAATGGATGAGGTGATTTATCCTTTGATGGATAAAATTGCTTTTGCTTGGCTAGCAGGTTCATTTCAAGGCGTTCATGAATCTTTCGTAACTCAAATTATTAAGGCTAAAATTCAAAATCAAATTGAAGGACTTGAAGAAGAAACATATTACAAACCTAAATACCTTATCTATTTAACCAAAGGAGAGAAACAAGAATTAAGTTTACTCTACATGCATTTTCTTCTGAAGAAAAATAAATGTAAAGTGGTTAATCTTGGTTATGATATTGCTCTGGTTGATGTTATCTCAGCAATAAATGTCACTAAGCCTAAAAACGTTTTCACGATTTTTAATGAAGAGATTAATTCAAATAGTTTTCAAAACTACGTTAACCAGGTGTGTAAAAATCTTGAAGATGCCAATTTTATTTTGACGGGCTATCAAGCAACTTCACAAAATATTAAATGGCCGAAAAATGCAATTGTACTTTCTAATTTAAAAGATACTATTGAATATATTCAAACTAATAAATAATTAAAATAACTATGATTAAAAAATTATCAATTATGTGCTTTGCTTTATTAATGCTGAGTGCATGTAAAAACGACAAATCAAAAAATGCACAAGTTGGCGAAGCTGGAGAAGTAGCAGAAACTGCAACTAATGCTAAAATGATTTCTATAACGCCAGCTGATTGTAAAGTCTTGTGGACGGGAACTAAGCCAACAGGATCACATACAGGTTACATTATGGCAAAGAGTGGAGAAATAGGTGTAGAAAGTGGTAAAATCACAAGTGGACGAATTGTCTTAGATATGAATTCAATAACAAATACTGATTTAGAAGGCGATAACAAGCTTGGATTAGAATCCCACCTCAAAGGTACAGGTACAGATGGTGTAGATGACTTTTTCAATGTGAATAAGTATCCCACTGCTGAATTTGTTATGACTAAGATTACAGAAATTAAAAATGATCCAAAAGCCAATTCTTTGATCTATGGAAATTTAACAATGAAAGACATTACGAAGCAAATTGGAATAAAAGCCAACGTAATGGTAAATGATAAAGGTGTTAAAGTAACATCAGATGAATTTTCAATTAACAGAACTGATTGGGGAATAAAATATAAGTCAAAGAATTTTATTGAAGGACTTAAAGATAAGTTTATCGATGATGAAATAAAACTTACAATTGCTTTAAATACAATTAAATAAGTTACTTCACTTATTTCCAAGCAACATAAAAAAGCCTTGATAGAAATCAAGGCTTTTATTTTTTATTTTCCTAAATAGACTTTTAGAACTTGTTCCTTATCTAGATTGTATTCCACATATTGCCGCCTTCTTTCTCCATTGTATCTGTATGATACTGCAAAAGTATTTGGTGGCCTGATACCCCAATTTAAAGCTTTAAAAGAAATGCTGTTTTCCGTACCTTCAATTAAAGTTAAATCGAATTTGTAAGGTTCGGGACTTATCATAATCCTATCTTGAATGACTTGTCCGTTAAAGGTTATGGAAATTGAATCTCGATCAAACATATCAAAGTCATGAATTTCGATAGTTACATAATCCTCTTGTGGTCGTTCCTTAATTGGACTAAGTTTTAATTCATTACCAACTATGGTTTTGGGTTTTCTCTCTTTAATGTACTTTTCAGGTTCTTTCAAAGTATTGAGATCATCTAGTTTCATGGGATACATAACCTTAAAAATTAAAGGTTCTTCAACAAATTGTACAATATCAACTTCTAAGTCATCCAACAATGTATTAAGGTGTCTTACAAAGCCAGGTCCTGACCAATTGTAATATCTTTTTGCAATTTCATTGTGGTAATAATAATGTTTGCCATAAAGTTCATGTTCAACTGGAACATAACCAGGACTTTCAAAACCTTCCATTAAAGCAATCGTTTTTTCTACTTTAACCTTAATATTAGATTTATAAGTTGATGTATTATAGTTGTTAGATATTAATTCTGAATTAAAACTTTCAAATGCGCTTTTTAAGTTATCAATAGTAGATTGGACATTCGAATCGTCTTCATTTCTAAGATTTCTTAAAATTGTTTGAGTAGCAGAATGCAATTGATTGGCCTTGCTTGCTATAATGTCTTGTGATTTTGGGCTGTTCTTTTTTATATCGTCAGCCAATTGAGCATGCGCTTTGGCATAACTGGAAAAAAGATTGACGCCATTTTCTAGAATCTCAAAAACACCATAAATTGATTCCTTGTCATTGAGATCATGTTGTTGGATGAAATTATCGACATCAATTCTAATTTGATTGATTTCATTTAAAATGCCAGTAATTTTGTTAACGTGACCGTTTAATTTCCTAGCTAAAGCACTATCTAAATACTTGCTCTTCTGCTTTGAAATATCTTTTAATTCCATTGGAGAGTAAGTATGAAAAGTCGTGTAGTTTTCTTTATCAGATTTGGCGAAGAGATTTGATTGAACTTCGTCATTAGAAATATTATTCAAAATATAGCTATCCAGATCAATATACCGATTGACTTCTTTATTACTGATAACCATCAATGCATGGGCAGTGAATAAGCCATGAACACTTTCATTTAAAAATTGAACATATGCGTTTAAGGCATCAATCTTATCAGATTCCTGTCCAAAACCAATATTTAAACTCAAAATGGAGGTTAAAAAAAGAAAAAATACCTTTCTAAATACGTTTCTCATCATCTATTTGATACTCGGCAAATGTATCTAAAAATATGCCATTTTATCCACAAAATATG
>JABDKX010000061.1 GCA_013001975.1 Saprospiraceae bacterium
TAATGATTTGAGAGACAGTGCAAGGACCCGTTTCCCAGACCATATGCATAATTTCTTCTTCTGCTTTTGTTAATCTTTTCATCTGAATATGTTACGAGGGTTTATCAACGTACAATTCAAATATATAGCGTATTTTGCAGTTATGCAACTGAAAGTTCAGTTTTTTTTGGTTTTTTTGTTGAAAATTTGAAGTTTTGGGTTGTAATTCTAGAATAAGCAAGAGGCGCGGACGCCTTTGCCTTAGTTAAACGTTTCGTTGTATCTAGAGCCACTTAAGAGAAAGGTGTTCGAGCCTCCTTCTCGGTTATTGGATTACTTTTGATTACATCAAGTCCAATATTCATTTTTTCTAAAAACGGTTCCCTTGAATAAAGCGACCGTTTTATCTTCTTGATTTTTTACAGTTACGTTAAAAATCGCGAGTGAATTAGAAACGTTTTGAGCTTCAGCAATTGCTATAAGAATGTCTCCAACGAAAACAGGCTTGACATGAGAAATTGAAGTTTCTATTGAAACGGCATGTTTACCCAAACTGTTAGAAGCAAATGCAAAAGCACTATCAGCTAAAGAAAATGAAATACCTCCATGAGCCACATTAAAGCCATTGGTCATTTCAGTTCTGACAGTCATTTTAATCGAACAAGATCCTTTGGCAACATTTAAGAATTCAATGCCTAACCATTGACTAAAGTCATCATTGTCGTACATTTTTTTTACGATCAAATCTGGTGTCAATATGTTGTCCTGATCGCTCATTTAATTTATAGGCACATTTTCTACAATTTCTAAATCATAACCAAAAAGAGCAACTCTTTTACGAGGTCTGTTAGTAAGCAGTCTTAACTTCCGTACACCCAAATCATTGAGGATTTGTGCACCGATTCCTAAGTTTCGTTGATGTGTCGTTTTAGTTCTCATTGGAAGTGGATCAATCTTTAACCCTTTTTCTTTTTGAGCTTGCATTGTTTTCAATGTATTGATTATTGGGTTATCGTCTTCTTTTTGTCTCAAGTATAACAAGACACCTTTGCCTTCGGATGCAATCCTCTCCAAAGTTTTATGAAGTTCTTGACCATATCCTAACAAAAGAGCACCTAAGATGTCTCCTGTATTTGTAGAGGAGTGTACTCTGGTTAAAACGGGTTCGTCGATATCCCACTCTCCTTTTTTAAATGCCAAATGCGTTAATTGAGATCCATTTTCTTCGTAGGCCACGACCGTGAAAGGACCAAAAGATGTGTCAAATTCTACTTCGATTTTTTTGGATACCAATCTTTCGTTAGCCATTCTGTAGGCCACCAAATCTTTTATACTTATCAGTTTAAGATCCAATGCTTTAGCCATTGCAACCAACTGTGGTAATCTTGCCATGGTACCGTCAGGATTAAGAATTTCTACCAAGGTTCCAGCAGGATATAGTCCAGCCATTCTTGCTAGGTCAATAGCAGCTTCTGTATGACCTGTTCTTCTTAAAACACCTCCATTTTCTCCGATAAGAGGAAAAATATGTCCTGGTCTGGCGAAATCGGTTGCTTTGGTATTGGGATCTATCATTGCTTTGATACCTGTTGCTCTATCATAGGCGGAGATGCCGGTAGAACACCCTTGACCAATCAAATCAATTGATACAGTAAAAGCAGTTTCGTGAAGTGCGGTATTGGTATTGACCATTTTTTGAAGATCGAGATCTTTTGCACGATCAACCGTTATTGGCGTACAAATTAAACCGCGACCGTGCGTTGCCATGAAATTGATTATTTCAGGCGTAATTTTCTCTGCAGCGCAAATAAAGTCACCTTCATTTTCTCTATCTTCATCATCAACGACGATGATAACTTTGCCATTTTTAATATCCTCAATGGCATCTTCTATTTTATCAAGTCTTATTTCGCTCAAGGTCTCCAATTTTTATGCAAATTAAAGACTTATAGGACAATTATGTTGTCTGAAAGGGTAATATTATTGGTATAAATGAGGTTTATTTACACCTTGATTGTCCAACTTTTCCAATTATCGTTATTTTAGCTAAAAATTAACAGCATGTTTAAATCCAATAAGTTTTTCCCAATTCTATTATTCATCTTTTCAATCTGTTTATTTGCTTGCGGCGATGATGGTGATTCTAATGAAATAACGGGATGTATGGACCCGGCTGCCGATAATTATAACCCAAATGCAACGGTAGATGGCAATTGTGAATATTCAGGGTGTACGGATCCAGATGCAGAAAATTATAATGAATTGGCTACTACAGATGATAATTCTTGTATTTATGCGCGAGATAAATTTATTGGAACATATTTAGGCTCATTTACATGTCCTGGATTTATAGGAGCTGCAGTAAATACAGACAGCATTGTTGTGACCATTGAAAATGGCTTGGATGCAAATTTGAAAAATCAAGTGATTATTACTTTACTGGACGTCAGTGGTTTTGATATTCCATTGACTGCAACGGCTCAAGCTGACAGTCTTTTCGATATTGCAGCTGAGTTACCTGGCATTCCAATTAATTCTCTACCTGGAACATATGATGTTAAAGGGACAGGTCTCGCTGCAATTAGTTCTGATGAAACAACTTTGTCAGCTACAGTGATTTTGGATA
This sequence comes from Saprospiraceae bacterium, assembly GCA_013001975.1. Taxonomy (GTDB): domain Bacteria; phylum Bacteroidota; class Bacteroidia; order Chitinophagales; family Saprospiraceae; genus RFSX01. The sequence continues at coordinate 2,606 of JABDKX010000061.1, forward strand.
TTGCCAATACAGATCCTAATTCTGGTATTGTGATAAATTCTGAATGCGAATTGGTAGCGATTAAACAATAATTGTTTTATAAATATATCATACCTTTTCCCACCATGGATCTTTAGGGTAGGGCGTTTGTCCTAAGGTTATGCTTTGACCAATTAATGGTGTTGTAATATTTGAAATACCTTGTTCATTTGCGGCAATCATCAATCTCCTGATAGGTTCTCTCCAATCATGCGGCGCCAAACTAAAAGCACCCCAGTGGATTGGCATCATATACTGACCTTTTAAATCAATGAAAGCTTGGAGTGATTCTTCTGGAAACATATGGTTCTCCCTCCACAAGTGATTATACTGTCCACATTCCACCATGCAAAAATCAAATGGTCCGTACTTGTCTCCAATCGTTTTAAATCCACTCCAATAGCCTGAGTCACTACTGAAAAAAATATTTTGATTCGGTCCTGTTATGACCCATGAACTCCACAGCGTTTGGTTGCGATCATTGGTTTTTCTTCCTGAAAAATGTTTGTTTGGCGTACTCGTAAAAGTAATGCCGAGATGATCGATCGATTCCCACCAATCCAATTCAGAAATCATATCAGACTGAATACCCCAACATTGCAGATGAGATCCGACACCAAGTGGCATAATCCATTTTTTAACCTTTTGCTTGATACGTTTCACAGTAGCATAATCTAAATGGTCATAATGGTCATGTGATAGTAAAACCAAATCAATTTCTGGTAATTCATCTGCAGTCATCGGTACTTCTTTTGTGAATCTTTTTACAGTGAACGGTAAGGGAGAAGCGGCTTTGCCTAATTGTGGGTCAATGAGTATTTTGAAACCATTCATTTCCAGATAAAACGAAGAATGTCCAAGCCAAGTAATGCGGCATTCAGCCTTTTTAATTTCGAGATGTTTTTCTTTAAATGTTTTAACGATTGGAATATTACCTGTTGGTCTTTTTTGAACCTTCTGCTGATTGTTTTGAGCTATAAGCGTGGGTACTTTTGTAAAAGACATATTTGTTCGAATACGTTCTACTGTTCGAAATTTTCCTTTAATATAATAATCCGATTGAGATTTTTTTTCTAAATGTTTGCCTTTTGGTTGTTGGCCAAATTGTGGTAGAAGCATAACCAATTTGGCAATTATATAAATGAGCAATGGGATGGATAAGATTATTAGGAGGTAAATCATTTATAATAAAAAATATATTTTGCGTGTGGTTGTGTCATCTTTCATTAAACTGTTTAAAATGCCTATTGTTCATCTCTTTTGGACAGATAAAAATATTGATCAGTTTACAATTTCGAAAAAGGGATGACATCTTTATTTCGCATTGGTAATAATTTGTACCTTTCACATATAAATGGAAGTGTATTATGGTTTATAAATTTAAGGGATTCATACCTGTCATTGACCCTTCATCTTTTGTTCATCCGCAAGCAGCCGTGACCGGCAATGTTATAATAGGGAAGAATGTATATATCGGGCCTGGTGCCGCGATAAGAGGAGACTGGGGCGGCATTGAAATCAAAGATGGATGTAATGTTCAAGAAAATTGTACGATTCATATGTTTCCTGGAACAACTGTTATTTTGGAGGAATTTGCCCACATTGGGCATGGCGCCATTATTCATGGTGCGCACATTGGTAAAAATGCCATGATTGGCATGAACGCTGTCATTATGGATGATGTTGAAATTGGTGATGAAAGTATTGTAGGGGCTTTGAGTTTTTTAAAAGCAAAAACAATCATTCCTAGAAGAAGTTTAGTAGTTGGTAATCCAGGAAAAGTCATCAAGGAAGTGTCCGATGAAATGATCGCTTGGAAAACGAAAGGCACACAATTGTATCAACAATTACCTGGTGATTGTTACGATTCTTTGGAAGCGGTGTCGCCCCTTACTGAAGTACCTCAAGATCGTCCATCGCAGGAAAGTTTATATAAAACCTGGGAAGAGATAAAGGCAAATTAACCAAATCCATGGACGACCTAAAAAGTAAAACAGAGTGGATAAAGTCAAAGGCATTTGAATTAGGGTTTTCATTATTTGGATGCTCCAAGGCAAGTCGATTAGATGAAGAAGCTGAAAGATTAAAGGAATGGCTAGGCTTGGGTTACCATGGCAAGATGGGCTATATGGAAAACCATTTTGAAAAGAGGGTAGACCCTAGAAAATTGGTTGAAGGAACCCAATCTGTCATTTCATTAGGGTATAATTACTATAACCCTTCAAAACAAAAAGATGCAACAGCACCTAAAATTTCAATGTATGCTTATGGGAGAGATTACCATAAAGTGGTTAAGAAAAAATTGAAAAAATTATGTGATGCGATTGCCAAAGAATTTGGTGAATTTAAACATAGAAACTTTGTGGATTCAGCGCCCATCTTGGAACGTGATTGGGCAAAAAAAAGTGGCATTGGGTGGGTTGGAAAACATACCCTCGTCATTAACCCTAAAATGGGATCTTACTTTTTTTTGGCTGAAATTCTTGTTGATTTTGAAATGGAATACAGCAAACCAATTAAAGATTATTGTGGTACTTGTACAAAATGTATAGATGCTTGTCCAACGGATGCCATTGATGAAAAGGGTTACTTAATGGATGGCAGCAAATGCATCAGTTATTTGACCATTGAATTAAAAGATGAA
>JABDKX010000062.1 GCA_013001975.1 Saprospiraceae bacterium
ATAACAGTTTGTGTTTTCGGTTTAATTAGTTGAGAAGCCACCCACACACCTAGAATCGTAAACACAACAGCTATCAATCCAACATAAATATCAATGGCGTTGTCAACAACTAGGAAATTCCATTTTAGCCATTTTAATACAAAGATTAAAATGGCAAGGGAAAGTCCATAGAGGATGATATGTTTTTTTGTTTTGGACAAAATTCGTTTTGATTTTGCTTTTTCAAAGCTAATAAATAACAAGGTGTTTTTGAAATAAATGGGGATTGCGAGATGTCTAGTTAGTTTGGATGGATCTAAAATCCCCGAAATACAATAATAGTCCTATCGATGCAAGCTCTGTCCTAGCGATTGCAGGAATTGTCTCATATATTGAGCTAACTGTCCGAACGAGGATGGGTAGCTTGAGGACATCTTTGCGTTGTACCTTTTTAGAGGGTACAGAATTTTCGAAATAATATTTTTAATCTTTAAAATTTATAATGATGAAAACGCAAAAAACAATATTCCTCACATTATTAATAGTTCTTACTGCGAACTTTACTTTAACATCTAATCCGATTATGTCAAAAAGTAAAATGATTGTTAAAATTAAAAGTCAAACGCAATCGATCGACGTCCAAATCGCCAATTTACAAAAACAGCGGATATTATTAAATTGTTTTCCTATATTAAAATTTATATATATACTTCATTTATAAATAAAAAGTTATTCTTATTATTTACAATTTGATTCTTACCGCAACCCTAAAAATCAGAATAATCACGAACAAAATTATCCCTGAAAACATGGATATTTTAGAAATAAACTTTGCGGTAATGTATTGGTGATAATTACAGGAAACGAAGTAAATCTTCACTTATAAATTTGAAGGAGAATTTTCTACCACATTTTCAATCCTCACATTACCAAAAGCCTCAACCTTCCCTTCCAACTTCCCTCTAGTCTGCACCTCAATACCTTCCCACGCCAAATCACAATCATTATGCAAATAACTGTTGATGAGTTTCAGGGTAGCGCCTGGTTCGACTATGATTTTGCCGCCTTGTGGCATGGACACTCTGCATGAAATTTCTAAAACAGAGCCTTCTAAAATTCTGATGTCTCGTTGGATGTCTTTTGATCCCAACCATTGAACGGTGTCAGATACGATGATCTCAGTGTCGCTTTCTTTTTTGCACCAATTGACTCTGACCAATTTTCGATTCTTGTGTAAAAGCTTATTGAAACCTTTGTTGATGATGCCGAGTTGACAAGGAGACAACGCCATCTGACTGTTGTTGTAATCCATCATATTATTGGAGTATGTACCATCACATGGCGGACCACTGTTACTGTCCCAACAATTGGGATGCGTGGGTGTGTCATCACATCTGTCGTTTCTAATCCAAGAGTGACTGAGTCCAAGAATATGGCCAACCTCATGATTGAGTAAAGTGGCAAATTCCCATGGTTTGGATGGGTCTTCAAATAAACCAGAAACCTTAAGATCACTGCCCAAGGCAATGCCTGTTTTGTGTGGTTTGTATGTTTTTGATTTGACGCTGTCAGGATGATGCGGCAATACAAAAATATTGACGATGGAATCGCCACCAATATTGTATTTTTTTATAACATCGCGATTGTAGTTGTTGCGATGCTTGCCTTTATTTAAAAAATAATATAGCTCATTATCCAGATGTTTATAAAATCCTCTGTCGTTGGGATCATCTGTGGCAGCTACCAATTTGTACCTGTAGTTAATCGGAATAACGGGTGTGTTGTTACCGACGGGCAGCGACATTTTTCTGTTGTCACCCAAACGCTTATTGGCGTTATTGATCAGCGACCGCATATATTTTTCTCCATCTTTCATAGAGAAATTTTTCGTTCCAGTAGAATCGTCCATAAAATGAACATTGACGCGAATGTATTTCATGCTTGTCAAACTGTCCGGAATATATTGCAGTTGATCATTACACGAATAAAACAACTTGGGTGCTTTTCTTAATTCAAAGCCTTCAGTATCACTGATAAAACTAGACGTCAGTTTTGGCGCACAAGAATACCAAAACAAACTACAACAAAAAATGATAAATATGGAAGCTTTCATATCTTAAGTGTTCATGCCGCCACAGACACTTAATACTTGCCCCGTGACATACGTTGATAGATCTGATCCCAAATACAAACATGCATTTGAAACGTCATCGCCAGATCCAAATCTTTTCAGTGGAATACTGCTGATGTAATTTTCTTGAACTTTTTCATCTAATTCGGCTGTCATTTCTGAAGCTATAAATCCTGGAGCTATGGCATTACAACGGATGCCTCTAGACCCAACTTCTTTAGCAATAGATTTTGTAAATCCGATGATGCCCGCTTTTGATGCTGCGTAGTTGGCTTGCCCTGCATTTCCAAAAACGCCGACCACTGAACTCATATTAATGATTGAACCACCTCTGTTTCTAAGCATCGGCTTTAAAACATGTTTGGTCAAGTTAAAAACAGATTTTAAATTGATCTCCATAACTTGGTCCCAATGTTCTTCTCCCATTCTCAGCATCAAAGTATCTTTGGTGATCCCAGCATTGTTGATGAGGATATCGATTTTGCCAAAGTCTTCCATGACAGATTTGATGAGTGATTCTGCAGCGGCGTATGAACTGGCATCTGATTGGTATGCTTTCAACTTGTCGCCGGCATTGAGATCTTTGATGATTTCATCTGAAGCGGCTGCTGATGACCGGTAAGTAAAGGCAACGGAAGCGCCTTCTGAAATAAATTTTTCAACAATAGCTTTTCCAATTCCTCTAGATCCGCCAGTGATTAATGCTGTTTTGCCTTCTAATAGTCCCACGGTTATGTTTT
>JABDKX010000243.1 GCA_013001975.1 Saprospiraceae bacterium
GTCCTCTTCTTTCAAGCCTAAGCCGCCGTCAAATATTTTTAATATACCCAAAGAATGTTTCAACCTAATTTTCGAATTAGGTCTTTCAGAGGCAGAGGATAATAAATATTTGTAATGAGTAAGAAAATTATTCATGAGCTGATCAAGTTCTTTTTTCGTTTCAAATTTGTCAGGCGTTATCCGCCATTTATTACTTGAATGGTGATAAGGATCAGTTTTGACATCTTTCAACATTTCGTGTTCTTGATGAAAAGTATACTCCCCTACACTATCAATGTTCAATGTCATAAAAGGAAATCCTTTTATTTTTTCCATCTTAGAAATTTGAAAAGTATCTGCGTAATCTTGATATTTTAGAATAAGATTGTTTGCATTGGTCAATGCCCACTCCATAAATTCCATATCATTTCCTAACAATTTGGTCGCTGTTCCGTCAGAAAAAAGAGATAAGATATGACCCGTATTTATTTCACCTTGAATGCGTCTTTTATCAATAGGTTCACTCTCCACATAGAATTTTTCATTAAAATTTATTTCCGTTAATCGCCAAATCTTTGAAACATTTTCCTCATTTATTGACGTAGCTTCAACGAGTTTGTCAGGTTTACAAAAACCGAGAGTAAACAATATTAATAAAAAGGAAAGTTGCTTCATAAACACATTCTTAAATGTATCAAATCTAGTAACAAATCAATTCAAAGGTTATTCATTCTAGGAATAAAAGTAAAAATTATTTACGTTTGCAAAAATTATATAATAATATGAAGTCAGTAACAGTACAAGAATTGAAAGCTATGATGGATGCTGGAGAGGACATCAAAATTATTGATGTGCGCGAGCAACATGAATATGACTTTGTTAATTTAGGTGTTGAACTTATTCCAGTTTCTGAAATAGCGTCCAACTTGGATAATTTTCCAACAGATAAAAAATGTATCGTTCATTGTCGATCTGGAGCAAGAAGTGCTCAAGTTATTGCATTGCTTGAAGCTCAGAGAGGACATACCAACTTATATAACTTAACGGGAGGCATTTTAGCTTGGGCTCAAGAAATAGATAAAAGCCTGCCTACTTACTAGGAATGTACTGTCACCAAACGTTGACTTCGCGTTCAATATCAATGTTAAATTTGCTTTTGACAGATTTTTGAATTTCTTCTGACAATTTAAATATTTCCAGACCTGTGGCATTGCCATGATTCACAAGGACTAAGGCTTGATTTTTATATGTTCCCGTATTCCCAACGACTTTTCCTTTCCATCCACATTGGTCGATTAACCAACCTGCAGGAATTTTTATATCATCATTCGCTGGATAAAAAGGCATATTCGGAAACAATGATTGTATCTCTTCAAACTGACTTTTGGGAACAATTGGATTTTTAAAAAAAGACCCAGAATTTCCGATTATTTGTGGATCGGGAAGCTTTGATTGCCTGATTGATATGATAGTATTGCTGATATCTTGAATAGTAGGGTCCCCAATTCCTTGATTATTTAAAACATCTGAAATGGCACCATAGCTGATGTTTTTTTTGTGATATCCAGGCTTAGATAGATTAAGAATAATATCAGTGATGATATATTTTCCTTTCCAATTTGTTTTAAAGTTACTTGTTCTATAACCAAAATTACATTCTTGATTATGAAAAGTAAACTCAACTTTCTTATTTATATCATATGCTTTAACGGCGTGTAAGACATCTTTTATTTCAACACCATATGCACCAATATTCTGCATTGGCGCTGCTCCGCATTTTCCTGGGATTAGGGATAAATTTTCAATCCCACCGAAATCGTTATCTAAAGTCCACAATACGAGATCATGCCATTCTTCACCAGCAGCAACTTGCAATTGAACATATTCTTCTTCTTCCTTAAGAATATTTATTCCTTTGGTATTAACATAGATGATAGGTAAAGCAACATCGGATTTTATCAACACGTTACTACCCCCTCCAAGTATATTAAATTGAGGTTTTTCCAATTGTAGGTAATTCAAATCAGATTTATCTTCAATTGTTATGAGTTTAGTAAAATTTACATTTATACCAAATGTGTTGAACGGTTGTCCAGATACGTTGTTGTCGATTTGCATTATAGTCGGCTATTCGGATCGTCTATCTTTTTCATTTTTGGAATATTGAAATCAAATTGCAATCCAATGTTTAATGAATTGGCACCATCCAAATCTGAATTAAAACCATACCTAGTAAAAAATTGTACAGCAAAACCTGAAATTCCAAAACCATATCCTGCTTGAATAACATATGTCTTAAAGAAGTTTCGTTCGCCACCTTTAGCTTTAAAATCGTTTGTTATGTAATACAATTCTGTTTTATTAAATTGAATTCCTCCGCCTAGAGAAAGTCCAAATCTGCCTTCTTT
>JABDKX010000045.1 GCA_013001975.1 Saprospiraceae bacterium
CCTTGTGTTGAAGAATGTCTGGTCGATGGCGGCATGGTTTCAGGTGATAATAATGCAACCAGTTTCGAGTTCTGTGTAGGTGATGGAGAAATTGATAGTATAAATTTAAGTACGACTTCGGCTGATACATTATATCAATTTGTGATTACTGATACGACAGGCCTCGTGCTTGATTTGCCTTCAGGAAGCATTGTTGATTTTGAAAATACACCAGCAGGAACATGTTACATTTATGGATTAGCATATGAAGGCAGTTTAGAAATTGCACTAGGTGAAAACATTAATTCAGATACATTGGCATCTGATTGCGCAGAGCTTTCCAGTAACTTCATAACAGTTGAACGTTTTGATAGTGGTGGACCATGTCAAACTGTAATTGGACCACCATTGTCGATTGTATTAAACAGGGTAAGTGATGTTTCATTTATTTTTGATATAAAAAATATCGGTGTAGATACAATTGATGTTTCTGATTATTGGATTTGCAAAACAGGAAACATTTATATAAATATTGGAAATGCCATTACTGAATGTGGTGAGTTTGGAAATATCCTTGCGCCGGGTGACATCAAAGGACTAAATATCAGCTTAGATAATGCCGATGGTGAATTGGCCATTTATACGTCACCAACATTTGATGATCCAACAGCTATGATTCATTATGTTGAATGGGGATCTTCAGGACACTCAAGAAGTGATGAAGCCATAAGCGCAGGTCTGTGGTCAGCAGGTGATTTTGTTCCTGCTATCGCATCTGGTCAAAGTATCTATTATAGCGGCGGTGGATATACTTCTGCATCTTGGAATGAAGGATTTACAAACCAATGTGGTTCTTTTGTTGATCAAGCGGATATTGTCTTCAGTAGAGTTGGAGATTCTGGTCAAGTCATTGATTTAGAAAATATCAGTTCTGATACTATTGATGTCAATGACTATTTAATTAAACAAGAATTTAATACTTATCGCGTCGGAGACTTGGTTGTCGAATGTGGCAATAGTTCAAGAATATTAGAACCTGGAGATAAGGTAGGCTTGGTTGTCATTCCTATGTCTAATGTAGATGGAGAGTTGGCATTATTTACTTCTGGATCAAACGCTGCATTTAATGTGGTCTCTGATTATGTTCAATGGGGTAGTGCAGGACATCAACATGAAAACTTTGCCGTTTCTAGCGGTGTTTGGTCTGCAAACGATTTCGTTCCAACATTTACCTCAGGTCAAAGTATCTATTATGATGGCGATGGCGATGCATCAATAGATTGGGCTGAAGGCGCAACAAATCTTTGTGGTACTATTACCAAAAAGAGAATTGACGTAGCTATTTCTCCAAATCCTGCTGTCGAGAATATTGCAATAAAAATCATGGATACCGAAATGCCAATAACGCAAATGTCTATTTTAAATGGGGATGGTAAGATGATGATGAATGCTTCAATGGAAATGAATACAGGTGATGTCTATCAAATGGGACTTGGATCACTTTCACCAGGGATGTATTTCTTAAGAATGAAATCAAGAAATGCTGTCATAACCGAAAGGATTATGATCATAAAATAAAAGTATATTTTAGTTACAAAGGTCTGATCATTTGATCAGGCCTTTTTTTTGTTTTATGCAGCATTTTAGGAGTTTATATCGTTTTATTCATGTTTTAATGCCCTTAAAAGCCATAATTTATACTATAAAAGTGGTATTTAACATATAAATTTTATTTATACAATATAATTTACCTATTTTTGGGTATTAAATCAGATTTTACGTTTGATTTGGGAAAGAACCGATTTAACCTACCAACTTAACCAGCTATCCCAATACAGTATGGTTATCTAATTTATTGACAAGCAAAATGGATATTTCTGCTTATAAGGATTAGCGTCCCTAATATCAGATTGTACTATGCGATGTCAATTTTTAATGTCGGGTATTTGTCATTTTCTTTTATAAAAAGTATGGAAGATTATGATGGCTACTTGAGTACAAGTTTTGATATTAAAAGATTTAAACATATATATAACATGTTGCCAAAAACCTATACTGTTAATACAATGAAGATTTTAGCTTCATTCTTGCTATTTGGAATTTGTATCTCAACTACAAAAGGCGATGACGCTTTGTTATTCAACGAGACAGAACCATCTCTGCATGTCGATTTCGATGATTGCACTTCCTTTTTTGGAGGATCAAATATTGATTATTCTGAATTCACTGCAACAAGTGTATCAAATCCACAATGTAGTTTTATTGAATTAGTAGGGGGTTACGTCTATCGTGCAGATCCTGCAAATAATGCGCATTCTTGTGCGCCTGGTTTCGAAGATATTGCAATGTGTGTCGCTGGTTTGGATAATTGTAATTACAGTCCAGGAAATAATAAATCATTACGAATTGATGTTAGAGTCGTCCCAGGACCTTCTGGTTTTGGTTCTTTAGATGGCATTTCTTTTTATGAGCAAGCACCAGAAATGTTTGTATTCGTAGAAGGATCTTCTGGAGTAAATAATTATCCGACTTTACTTGGTATAAGAGTTTTGGTCAATGGCACTGAGATTTATCGCGAAGAAGCATTATCTACACCTCGATTATGGGAACAAAGGAATATTGACTTCACTGGAATTTCCGGTTTTACTGTATCAGATTCAACGATATTTAACATCGAACTTTTACCTTATTGTCTTATTGGAAATGGAGGACCTGTTGATGCTTGGGATATAGATGAATTAACAATTATTGGGGGTTGTAATGATGTCAATGGCGGAGCGATTTCGCTAAATGAAGCTTCAACAATATGCAGTACCGATACTTTATCAACAGTAAGAAATTTTGAATTAATCGCTGAATCAGGGATAAACTTTTCATGGTTAGTAACTGATGAGTCAGGGGTAATTTTAACGCTTTCTGATACATCGTCAATCGATTTTGATACTCTTCAAAACGGATTATTGAACGTTTATCATATCGCTTATGAAGCTAATTTTTCTGGCCTTGATGTTGGAAATAATGTTGAAGATTTCGAAGGTTGTTTTGATCTGTCAAATGTTATTGTTATCAATAACAGTAAAGTTGATGGTGGTAGTTTGACAACATCTTCATCTAATATTATTTGTACAGAAGATTCACTTTCAAATGCTATAGTTCTGGAATTAGCAGATGCAGTAGGATTTGTGAATACCTTTATACTTTCAGATACAACAGGGAGCATAATTGAAGTAACCAATGATAATTTTATCGATTTTTCTGCCTATACAGATGGAGAATATGTCATAACAGCGTATGCGCACAATGGCAGTTTGTTCAATGCTATTCCAAGCATGAACCTTTCTGATTTATCAGGATGCTTTGCTTCTTCTAATTCGATCACTATCACTAAATCATTAGTCGATGCAGGCGTAATATCATTTGATGGGTCTTCTTCGATTGAAGCTTGTGATAGCAATGGCATGGGAATTTCTCCAGAGTTAACAGGTGCGTTTGGTCCAAACATGACGTGGGTAATTACGATGCCAAATGGATTAATCGTGGCTACAAGTGATACTTTACCACTTGACTTTTCTGTCATGAATTTCGATTCTTTATTTATAAATCACATTAGTTATTTGGATAACCTTTCTGAACTTTCACCGGGACAAACATTAAATAATCTTGATGGTTGTTTCGATTTGTCAAATACGCTAACAGTATTTATTCCTCAAGTGAACGGTGGAACGATTGATATTGATGGCGATACTGAATTATCAGTCTGTTTAAATGATGATAACATTGAATTGGACATAAATTTAAATGGAAGTCTGGGTGAAAGTCAAATCTTTGTCATCACGGATTCATTAGGCGTAATTTTAGATACTACAACATCACCTCAAATAAACTTAAGTAACGCTGGTATTGGTGTTTGTTTGGTTTGGAATTTGAGTTATCAGGATATGATCACGGGCTTAGACATTGGCGCAAATGCCAATGACATTGTCGGTTGTTTTAATTTCTCTAACAGCATCACTTTAAATCGATTGGAAGTTGATGGAGGAAATTTAAGTAATAACTTAGGAGAAGATGAAATTACCGTTTGTTCAGGTGATGGAAATGCGGATGAGATAATTTTCAGCGTAACTGATTTTTCTGGAGAAGTGAACCTTTTAATAACAGATGAAAATGGAATAATCCTAGAAATTCCAAGTTCAGATACATTAGATTTTGAAGGCGTAACACAAGGAACTTGCCTTGTTTATAATATAGCCTACTTAGACAATACAACAATTTTAGATCAGGGACTTAATGTAGATTCTTTGGCAGGGTGCTATGCTCTTTCTAATGCAATTACCATTATTCGTAGTCAAGTTGAAGGTGGAAGTTTGACACTAATCAATGGAGAAACAACAATTGATGTCATCATAGGAGATGGTGTTGATGAAGAATTAGATGTTATTTTAATTGATAATATTGGCACAGATACTTCATGGGTTATTACTGATACATTAGGTAATATATTAGCATTGCCATCCAGCCCTCCATTTAGTTTTGAGGCTGCAGGAGAGGGTGTTTGCCAAATATGGAGTTTGTCTTCTGACGGGCCTATTTCGGGATTAACAGTTGGAGAAAACGTAGGTAACCTGACAGGTTGTTTTGATTTTTCTAATCCGATTACAGTAACAAGAACACTTTTGGTTGGCGGAACATTGACGTTTATTAATGACTCCCTTGAAGTTTCAATTTGTGTTGGAGATGCGCTCGTGGATAGTCTTGATGTCAATTTAGTCGGTAATGAAGGGCCTAACTCAGCTTGGGTTATTACGGATACTTCAGGCTTGATATTAGATTTGCCATTAGCTCCACCATTCGTTTTTGAAGATGCGCCGCAGGGGACTTGTCAAATTTGGCACCTTAGTTATGCCAATACAATTACGGGTTTAACGGTCGGAGAAAATGTATCTGATTTAAGTGGAGCTTTTAATTTGTCAAATGCATTAACAGTTTTTCGAACTGAAGTTGAAGGTGGAGATATAGTTGGAAATAATAACGAAGTCAATTTTGATATTTGTACAGGAGATGGCTTGCCAGATGTAATCGATGCAACAAGAAGTAATACAATTGGAGACAGTGTTCAATGGGTAATAGTTGATGAGAATAATACAATATTAGATTTACCTTCTGGAAATTCATTTGATTTCGAAGGTGTACCAACGGGTACTTGTTTCATTTATAATGTTTCTTTTATAAATGGATTGACTGGATTAGAAATAGACTCCTCGCTGAACAACCTGTCAGGTTGTTATGATTTATCAAACGCGATTACTGTTGTAAGAAGTTTGGTTGATGGCGGCATTATAAATACAACAACTGGCGAAGATACTTTGTCAATTGTAGTTGGTGATAATGTCATCGATAGTATAGATATAACATTATTAGATAATTTAGGCGATTCAAGTATATGGGTTGTAAGTGATACAAGTGGTATCGTATTAGATATTACAGATGGTCCGCCATTTATATTTGAAGGGGCAGGAAGTGGTATTTGTCTGATCCAACACTTGAGTGGATCATCAAATCTTTCAGGCTTAACTATAGGAGGTAATATCAGTGAAATCTTAGGTTGCCATGATTTCTCAAACACAATCACGATCATAAGAACAGAAGTAAACGGTGGTGTTATTGCTACACCAGATTCATTGACAGCGGTATCATTATGTATTGTTGAACAAATGGATGCTTTGGTGGATGCAACATTAACAGATACGTTAGGAACTGATTTTGCTTGGATTATAACGGATGCAAATGGAGACATATTAGAACTCCCATCAATGCCTCCTTTTAATTTTGGCGCTGCGCCTTCAGGACTTTGTCAAATATGGCACTTGGCTTCGATCGGACCCGTTACCGGTTTGACGATAGGTGAAAATGTAAGTAATTTGGGAGGATCGTACGATTTGTCAAATGCCATAGATGTGACAAGATCTTCCGTAGATGGTGGCGTATTGATGACTACGACTAATGAAGACACACTTATGATAATTGCTAATGATGGAATATCTGATGCTTTTGATGTGACGCTTGTCGACACTGTAGGTGATTCTCTAGATTGGATAATTACAAACGAATCTGGAATTATTGTTGGACTCCCTGATGCACCTCCTTTTGACTTGGAAGGTGCTGGTGCAGGTATTTGCCAACTTTGGAATATTTCTTACAACGACTCGATTGTCGGGATATCGATCGGTGCATCGGTAGATTCATTGGTAGGATGTTTCGATTTTTCTAATCCAATTACCATTATAAGAGAAGTTATCAGCGGTGGAACAATTACCACAATTGATACTTTAGTTGAGACGACAGTTTGTTTATCTGACACATTCCCTGATTTGGTAGATGTACTTTTAAATGATGCTTCTGGAACCAATTCAGCTTGGATCATTTCTGATACCACAGGATTAATATTAAATCTTCCTGCAATGCCACCATTTGATTTTTCGAATGCAGGAACAGGTGTTTGTCAAATTTGGCATATCAGTTATGAAAATGGTTTGGTCGGTTTAGAAGTTGACAGTTCTCTTAATAACTTGAATGGTATATTCAATCTTTCAAATAATATTATTGTCAATCGAGACTCATTATCAGGTGGTGATATCGTTTTAGATAACGGTTTGACATCTGATACAATAACTGTGGGTGATGGTATTATTGATTCAATAAATGTAAACTTGACCAACAGTGTTGGTGATTCTATGATTTACGTAATCACAGATACATTAGGTGTTATTGTAGACATCGTTGATGGTCCTCCATTTACATTTGAAAATGCAGGAGGCGGTGTTTGTCAAATTTGGCATTTGTCTTATTCTGATGGAATCACTGGATTGGTTATAGGAGAAAATGTTTCTAACCTCAATGGTTGTTTTGATTTTTCAAATCCGATCAATATCGTGAGACAAGGATTGATGGGTGGAAACTTAACAACAATAAATGGCGAAACAGAAGTTACTGTTTGTACAGGTGATGACATCTCTGATGCAATTGACGTTATTTTAACTGATACATTGGGTCCTGTCTATACATGGGTAATCACTGATGAAAACGGAATTATTCTGGAATTGCCGCCAATGCCACCTTTTGAATTTGAAAATGCAGGAGCGGGCGTTTGTCAGGTATGGAATCTGACGCACGAAGCAACGATAACAGGATTAAATGTAGATGCAAACATTGCTGACCTCATAGGTAATTTTAATTTCTCTAACCCTATTACAGTGACTAGAGAAGAATCTAGTGGTGGATCATTAATGACTGTTGATAGTTTGGTCGCAGTTACTATAACAGTTGCTGAAGGGATAACAGATACGATTGATGTTATTTTATCAGATACATTGGCTGATAATTATGCATGGGTAATCACGGATACCTTTGGCGTTATTATGGATTTGCCAACTGCACCACCATTCTTTTTTGAAAACGCTGGAGGCGGCGTATGTCAGATTTGGAATTTGAGTTTCTCAGATGGTCTAACTGGTTTAACAATAGGTGAAAATATTGACACTTTAGTTGGATGCCATGATTTCTCAAACGCTATTGAAGTAACGAGGATTCCAACTATCTTAAATGGTGGTAATATTACAACAGATGATTTTTTAACCACAGTTGACCTATGTGTTGGAGATGGCATTTCTATGCCAATTGATGTTTTAATTTCTGATAATGAAGGTCCAAATGAACAATGGCTCGTAACAGATACTTCGGGATTAATTTTAGGTTTACCTTCATCATTGCCAATTGATTTGGAATTAGCAGGTGGTGGTGTTTGTCAAATTTGGAATCTTGCTTATTCGAATGGATTAGAAGGATTGGTCATTAATGAAAACATATCTGGGTTTGTAGGATTTTTTGATTTTTCAAATCCAATCGTTGTTAACAGAACATCAGTAGATGGTGGAGAACTGATAACAACAACAGATACTACAGAAGTTACCATTATGGTTGGTGATGGTATCATCGATTCAATAGATGTCGTATTAACAGGAAGTGAGGGCGAAATAATGAGTTGGGTAATTACCGATACATTAGGCAATATCCTTTCATTACCAACAGCACCTCCTTTTACATTTGAAACATTAGGTGCTGGTGTTTGTCAAATTTGGAATATAAGTTATGCTTCTGGACTAACAGGATTGACACCTGGTAGCAATATCAGTGGATTGAATGGTTGCTTTGCTATCTCCAATCCGATAACAGTAAATAGAGAAGGATTAAATGGTGGATTGATAACCGATCTGAATGGCAATACAACAACAAGTGTTTGCTTAAGTACTGGATCGACATCTTTACTTGATATTATGTTGGCTGACACTTCTGGTACAAATTATCAACTCATTGTTACTGATACTATAGGTGAAATATTAGCATTACCATTTTCTTCACCTATCGACTTCTCAACAAGTTCATCAGGACAATGTTTCGTTTTCAATATGGCATATGATACTTTACCAGGTAATCTGGTTGTTGGTGATTCAATTGCTAATTTGACAGGTATATACAGTTTGTCTAACTCTCTTATTGTCAATAAAGAAGTAGTAGAAGGCGGAAGTATTGCACTGCCAAATAACGAAGTAACAGATACAATAGATGTAGATGATGGCGTAATTGATTCAATTTTCGTTAATTTATCTAGTGCAATAGGAGACAGTATGCAATGGGTTATTACCGATACGTTAGGAAATATTATTGCTTTACCAGATGCACCACCGTTTACATTTGAAAATGCTGGTGGTGGCGTTTGTCAAATTTGGAATTTGAGTTACCTGACAGGATTGACCGGGTTGGCAGTAGGTAATAATGTAAGTCAATTAGTTGGTTGTTTTGAATTTTCTAATCCAGTAACAATTGTTCGTGAAGGATTGAGTGGTGGATTTATTACTTTCCCTGATGGTACTACATACAATGAAATATGTTTTGGTGATGGCATAGCTGACTTTATTGATGTGAATGTAACTGGAGCACAAGGTGATTTCCAGGAAAAATTTGCAACAAGTGCCGATGGCCAAATATTTGTTTTAAATGCTGTCTTTCCATTTAACTTTGAAAATATTCCTATAAATCTAGACACATTTATAATTTATAATATTTCATATGATGTTTTACCTGGTGGTCTTAACCAAGGGTCATTTATAAGTAATCTTACAGGTGAATTTGCCTTGTCAAATGGATGTACTTTATTTAGAAAAATAGTGAAAGGAGGAACCATAGTTGACGATCAAGGATTAACTTCATCAACCGTTTTGGTCGGTGACGGCATACCAGATACTTTATCCTTAACATTAACGGGTGAATTTGGTGATTCGTTGACTTGGGTTATCACAAATGAATCTGATACAATTATCGGTTTTGCAAATAGTTCTGAATTTACTTATCCAGATAATACAGCACCAGGAACTGATAAAATTTACCATGCAGCCATTATCGCTGATGAAGTATCTGGTTTGGCAATCGGAGAACCTATAGATTCAATTATCGGATGCCATGACTTTTCAAATGCATACACGATCACGAAAAAGGTATTGAATGGTGGAATGATAACAACGACGGCTGGCGAAACAGAAGTCACCCTTTGTGTTGGAAATGGAGGGAATGATTTTGTAAATGTTGTGACGACAGGTGAATTGGGAGTATTGTTTTCATTGGTTGTAACAAATACCAATGGACTTATTGAACAAATACCTACCAGCTCTCAAATTGATTTTCCTAATCAAGGTGTCAGCTTGGTTTATAATATAAGTCATGATAATACGCTTACAGGATTACAAACAGGTCAAAATATCAGCAACCTTGGCGGATGTTTCCAACTATCAAATTCATTAATGGTAACAAGGATTTCTGTCTTTGCAAGTACATTAAGTTTTGATGGAACAACGTCAGACACGATAAGTATTTGTACAGGAGATCAAGTTGATGATATTTTACAATGGGAACCAAATGCAGAAACACCAAATTTTGTTTATGCTATCACAGATACGTTAGGTATTATCGATACGATAATTTCTAATAATGTATTTAATTTCGAAACCTCGCCTGGAGAAGAATGCAGAATCTATAGTATTTCATATGTAGGTGACTTAAATGCAATGCCTGGTGATACAATTACTCAAGATGATTTGGCTGGTATTTGCCATTTAGTATCTGCAAACTTTTTAACAGTCATAAAAGACAATTGTACCAAAGCTGCGAATTTCACATACAAAGTATTCCCTAATCCAGCTGTCGATGAGTTGACATTGGATTTAAGAAAGAGACCTTTTGATGAGTCGAAAGTGTTCATTTATAATGGCACAGGTAAGATGGTTTTAGAACAAAAGGTTGACATCACTAAAAATAAAATTTCTATATCCGAATTTGAACCAGGTATATATTATATGCGAATCATGTCAAAAGGGATGTATGAAATGCAAAAATTCATAATCATTGAATAACTATAATTAGTATACAACTATTTAAAAATGCCACATATGAAAATATGTGGCTTTTTATTTTGACCCATTTTTTGGCTTATTACACTGGAAATTCTGTTAATTTTTGTTAAAAAGTGTCTTCTGGAAGCCTTTTTTCGAGAAAAATGCATCTACTAAGCAACGTTTTGCACCTTTTATGAATATATATTAGTGTAGCATGCTACAAGATTAATAAGAAGTTAAGTTGGTTTCTTAAAGCCTGGTTATACGTATAGCCGGGCTTTATTTATTCTACCAACTACTTCCTCCGCCACCAAAACCGCCACCTGCTCTTCCGCCACTAAATGTACTTCTGCTAGATCCTGATGAAGCAGCACTTTGAGGAGCACTGGTAAACACACTTTTAATTTCGGGAATAGAGAAATCTTTAGAAAATGTAGATAAATTATTCGCTCTTGAAGACGTATTATTTTCATATCCATACCAAGTAGGAGCATTTAAATCAAAATCACTCAACTTTTCTATCCATGATTTATCAATGCCGAATGCAACTGCATAAGGGAATAATTTTTCAAAATACTTTTCATCAGATTTAAGTAGTTCAGAAGTTTTTTCGGCATCTCCTTTTTCTAAAAAATTCCTGAGTCCTTTCAATTCTCTTTTAACTCTTATCCCATATGCTGATTTCTTTGGAGAAATAAAATGAATGATCAAACAAACAAATCCTGCTATGATTAATACGATTCCTGAAATAGTAAATGGCGTAAAAAATGAAATCGCTGCACCACCCAAAAGAAGAAAGAAAAATAATCCTATCATTTTGCCAGAATGAAACATATTGTAATGATCTTCATCGTACAAGGCTTTGCTTTTTAAATTTTTATTAAGTGAACTGCTGGCTTTATAATATGACTTATAAATTTCATTTTTTAGTTCAGACAATAAAACAACGTTTCCTTTTTGAAATAGGCCATCAAAAATTACTGTCTCATACTCAGGAGTGCCTGGAGGTAGTGTTTTTATTTTCCTGAAAAAGATATCATTTAGATCTCCTTCCAAATCATTGTTTGTCATTGTCAGATATCCTTTGTTTGCCCAATATGGAAGCAAAGAGATGATATCTTCAGGATGAACAGTTCCATCATAATAAGTGCCTACTTCAGCAGGTGAAAAATCTTTAGGGGGATAGTATTGATCTTCTACTGGAGATTCGTCATCCTCTTTTTTGCTATTTATAAAAAAACCTAAAAACCAACCGATGAAAATCATAGGTAAAAACCAGATTTTATCTCTTTTGAAAACAGGAACTTTAGGTTTAGGCGGAATAGGACGCGTAATATAATCTACTGGAAGCTTAAGTGCCAAGGTAATATTTTCGTGTGGACGCAAGGCGGTGAACGATTCTCCTGATATGATAGCTCCATTTTTAACCATACTGGCTCTTCTCTTGTCTTCGTCATCAAAACCAGTAACCACCTTAAAATCATTGAAAGGCATTTCTAAATCTGTGGGTAATATAATTCGATATTTTACAGCAAGAATTGGAACATCCCAATCAGCAATTAAATTATACATGAATGCTGTGTGATCATCTTCAAAAAGGAAGGCATTTTTAAGGGTATACTTTAAATCATAACTTTTTAAACCCGTAATATATTTCTTGATGTCTCCAATTCGAATGATCCGATTATTTCCATCACTGTGCATACTAAATGGGTCGCCATTGACTTGTACATTACTTAATTCAATTCTTTTAACAATACCGTAATGTTTGATCTTTTTAGGAATGTTCCGCTTGATACCCCTTCTTTTTTCCGTAAAGTCAACGTCTATTTTTTCATGAACATCAAATGTACCATCTTGGTTGATAGTAATCGTGGCGTCGAAGTTTCTGATAATATAATCCTGACTAAAGGCAAACTGTGTAAAAATTAAAACAAGAAGTGCAACAAGACTGAAAGTCTTAAATTTGAGTTGGTTTACTGGCATTTTAATTTAATTGATCTGATTTATTAACAAATATGATTTACAATTGGGTTCCCGAAAAATTCTTTCTTGTCAATTGAAAATACAATTTCGTCGAAACAGGTTCTAAAGGTAAATATTAAATGGTTTTTTTATTAGGGATATAATATTATAAAATTGGAAATATTTCTTTTGCATCAAAATGATAGTATTAAAGATATTCCAAAAAAAGTCTTAGCTTCGATATATGGCAATAAAAACTTGGCAGAAATATATATTCGCGCTCATTCCGATAATAATTATAGGGGCGATTTTAATTTACTTCAGCGACATAGTTGGATACATCATCATGGCATGGGTCGTTTCAATGATAGGCGCACCTATCTACAGATTTTTAAACAAATGGATGAGCGATGGCTTATCGGCAGGACTGACCTTATTCGTGCTAAGTTTATTCTTGTTATTACTGCTTAGAATATTTGTACCACCTTTGATCACTCAGGCTAAAAATTTAGCTGGAATTGACTACCAACGATTGGTCACTGGATTAGAAGAACCCCTTGGTGATTTTAGAGGATGGATAGTTGATAAAGGATTGCTTCCCGTTGAAACTGAAATCGTAGATGAGAATTTTGGGCACACTGAAGATGAGTTGATAAAAACTTCATTGATCAATGTTGATTCCTTGTTGATGGAAACTGGGGATTCATTAACCAAAACAAATATCAACTTGTTAATAAATATTGATAATTCGGCGCATCTTCTGACTCATGAAAAGGATGTCGATGATGCCAGTTATTTTACCAAGTTAAGGACAAACATTTTTGAAATGTTTAATCCTTCTAGAATTCAGAAGTTGCTCAGTTCATTTGTTGGGTTTTTTGGAAGTATAATGATCGCTTTGGGTTCAGTATTTTTTATTGCTTTTTTCTTTTTGAAGGAAGGCGGGTTATTTACTAAAATGGTTTCTTCTTTAGTACCCACTAAAAGTGATGGAAAGGTAAAGCATGCCATCGAAGAAAGTTCAGCCTTATTAATAAGATACTTTGTTGGATTGGTTGTTCAAGTGACCATCATTACTGTTATAACTTCGATTATCCTGAAACTCTTTGGTATTCAAAGTGCATTGCTGATGGCGTTTTGTTTTGCTGTCTTTAATTTAATACCATACTTAGGTCCGTTAATTGGGAATTTCATGGGCGTGTTAATTGTCATATCCTCTCATATCGAAGCTAATTTTTATGATGTCACAATGCCAAAAATATTTCTGACGATCGGTATCTTTTTGTTTATTCAATTGGTCGATAACTTTTTATTGCAACCCAACATTTTTTCTAAAAGTGTCAAAGCACATCCATTGGAAATATTTCTCGTCGTACTTATGGGTGCCAAAATGGGCGGCGTTGTAGGTATGGTTTTAGCGATTCCGGCTTACACAGTTATACGTGTTTTGCTAAAAGTCTTTTTCAGTGAATTTGAAGTCGTCAAAAGGTTAACGAGTGGATTATGACACATCGTGTAAAGGTAAAGTCATTGCTGCATTTATACGAATTGATTTCTGAGCATGAACGAATCTTACTTGATGTTTTAAGACAAATTATAATCGACAGATTACCTGATTATTGTAAGGAAAAGATTGCCTATAATGTTCCTTACTTCTATGAAAATAAAGGTATTTGTCTTTTGTGGCCATCTGGCATTCCAAGAGGTGGCATTGACAGTGGTGTATTGCTCGGGTTTTGGAATGGCAATTTGTTAAAAGATGAAGACAACTATTTAATTCGTGGTAGCAATAAAAAAATCTTTTATCAAATTTATAATAAACCAGAAGAGATTAATATCGATGCTGTGAATAAATTGCTTGATGAAGCTATTGACTTAGATAAGTCATTTATAAAGAAAAAGTAACACTTGCCTTTCTGACTATATTATTGTTGATAAATAATAGAATGAAAATCCAGTCATTGCTATAAGACCAACATAAGCTAATCTGATTACAAATGGACTAGGCAGATGTGTTTTTGGTACAGCTTCACTTTTTATTGCTTTTAAATTTAAATAGCCTATAATCGGAGAAGTTACGAATGCTAAAATGGTTGCGACTTCTAATATCCTAATCATGTTTGCTGATGATAAATAGAATAAAAGGAAGCCACCTATTCCTAAAATGACCAAGCAAATTTTATACGATTTATCTAAAAAAGTATTTTGTTCGCCGTTATTTTGATACGAATTAAATTTAAGTATTCGAAGACATCTTACAAAACATCTTGGAAAAGCATCCAACACAGTAATCAATGTCCCGTATATTGTTCCAAAGGCTGCTACAGCCAAAATAGGGTAGGTCCATTGCCCCAGATTAGAGGCAAAAATACTGAGTAATTTATTAGAAAATTGAGTGGCATTTCCTTCTAATAATTGATCGCTACCGTATATGGTATATGCGCCGATTGTCATAAACATAAGCGCTAAAATGCCAGCAAAAAGATAGCCTAAATTAAAATCAAAAAGATTTTCTTTAAACGTTGAATCGTGATCTTTTGATTTTTCAACTACCCAAATACTGTTCATTGCCGAAGCTTCTAATCCAGCAGGCATCCATCCAAGCAGACTGATAAGTAATGTCAATCCAGCACCTTCCAATAATCTGGGTGCGATAAAATTTTCCATTGGTTGAATAGGTCCTTTAATTAAAACTGCAATGAAGGATATTAGTATCGTAATGAGCAAAATGAATGATATGAACTTAATCAACTTATCCAATCCCGAATAACCACCAAGAAGTAAAAGGAGCACAGAAATAAAAATAATGATTCCAGATAGTATGGGAATCGAAACAAAGTCAATTCCAAATACTGTAGACAGCAAGCCTGCACTGACAGCAGCAACAGCTCCTGTGACGGCAAACATATTAACGAAGATTATTGAAATAAAAAGAACGACAGCCCAACGTCCTTGATCCATATAACCTTTTATCAGACTATTTCCCGTAGCAGCAGCATACCGAGAACCAAATTCATAAAACGGATACTTCAGAATGAGTGCAGCTAGAATAATCCAAAGAAATATCATGCCATGATGGGCACCTGCTCTAGTCGACAATACCAAATGAGAAGTGCCAATGGCAGCACTGGCAAATAATAATCCAGGGCCTATGGACTTGAGTTTTTGGTTTAGTCTGCTAGCAAATGTTGACATATCATAAATCTAATTCAATTATCAGATATATAATATTAGTTATCCTGCTTAGCAAATACTTTTTGAAGTAAACTTGATGTTCTTTGCGAAATATCAGCTCGAATTCCCATTTCTTTTTTCTCTATCAAATCAAAAAGACCAACCAATGCCTTTGTATTTATATGGTCTGCTAAATCTGGATTTATGTCATTGACAAAAGGAAGCGAATTGTATTTGTTGACGGCATCAGACCAGTAATTTAATGCGCCAAAAGTATTGAGTGAATTAACAAGCACTGGCTTAAATTCATTGTATAAACTTTGATAGGTTCTGTTATGTAGAAATTGAGTCGCTGCATTTTTGTCACCCATTAAAATATTCATGGCATCATCAAATGTGATACTTCTGACTGCGTCTAGGAAAATGGGTCCTGCTTTGGATGCAGCATCTTCCGCTGCATGATTTATTTTTTTAAGGAGTTCTTCTTCCAGATTACTGAATCCTGGAATAAACTTTAATTTATCAATAACGACATTGGCTTCTTCAGGAAGTAGAATTTTATATACTGACTCGTAATAACCATTTTCGGCAGATAAGAAATTTACACTATTATCAACGCCTAACTGAAGGGCTTCTTTGAGGCCTTTTGAAATGTCAGCATTCGTTAAAACATCATTGCCAACAGAATCTAAAACTCTCTGCAAATCTTTTGGATCACAAGAAATTAATCCTAAAGTGATAAATAGTAAAATGAACCCCTTTTTCATAAATTTATTTTCGCTAAAGTTAAGTAAATAAATGCTTATGAAACAGAGAAGACCAAAGACATTATGTTCACATTAACACTTGCCTTTGGTCTTATAAGTTATTATTGAGGTAATACGACGCTGTCAATCACATGTGCGATTCCGTTAGAAGAATCTAAGTCTGTTTTGAGTACAGCTGATTTATTTCCATTTTCATCAGTAAGAATAACTGTATCATTTTGAATGGAAGCTGTTAGTCTGTCTCCACTGACGGCTTTCACTTCAAAACTGCCATCAGATGATTTTATGGCATTTATAATATCGCGTGCTGTAAAACGACCTTCAACAACATGGTATGTTAAGATTTTTGAAAGTTGTGATTTGTTTTCTGGCTTCAATAAAGTAGCTACTGTACCATCTGGTAATTTTGCAAAAGCAGAGTTTGTAGGCGCAAATACTGTAAATGGTCCATCTCCCTGTAATGTTTTAACCAATCCTGCAGTTTTAAGAGCAACAGTTAATGTTGTGAAGTCATTACTTCCAGATACGATGTCTACCAAATCTGATTGGTGATTCCAAGATGCATTTGAAGTTTTGCTGTGCGATCCGCATTGTGCAATTGCTAAATTAGAAAGAAGAATAAAAGATAAACTTAGAATAATTGATTGCAATTTCATGTTAATATTTTTTTGTTATTTAAAAAAGTTCGACTTACATACGGTGAGAATTAAAGTTTGGATTACGAAGAGTCATTTTTTTTTAAATTCTTATAATTTCTCTGTTAAACTTTGTGCTTCTTTGTGTCTCTCTGTGTAATAGCTATTATAAACATTAACAGGAGAAGGATACAGATTGTCAAGGCGACCTGACTTAATCAGCATGTTAATTATTTTTCTATAAATTTGTTTCTCGAATGATTGACATTTCAGAAAATATAATTCGATTATTAGCTGATAAAAATGAAAAAGCTATTGATTTGATCTATGAAAATTATGGATCCAACTTGTATGGATTTGTATTGAAGATGGTCAATGATGAAGCTCTTGCTCAAGATATTATTCAAGACAGTTTTGTAAAAATTTGGAAGAATTCTGAAAAGTATGATCCCAAAAAAGCAAGACTTTTTACATGGATGCTTAACATATGCAGAAATCAAGCTATAGATCGCATCAGATCTCGAAAATTAAAACCAACTTCTGAAATCCAAGACGATAATCTCAACGTAGGTACTTATGGTATAACCCAACTAAATGTAGATCACGTTGACATAAGAGAAAAGGTAGAGATGTTAGAAGATAAGTATAAAGAAGTAGTGGAGGTCCTTTTCTTTAGAGGCATGACCCAAAAAGAGGCGAGTGATTTTATGGGCATACCATTAGGAACAGTTAAATCACGATTAAAAATTGCATTAAGAGAATTAAATAAAATATATCAATACAAAAAAAATGTAATCAGTATCTTGCTGGCTATTGTATGGATGATAAAATAAAACATATTATTGAATCGGGGGTTTTAGAATCTTACCTTTTAGGTTTGACCGATGAAAAGCAAACTCAAGAAATTGATGAACTGCTTTCCGAAAATCCTTTGCTTCGGACTGAGCTAGAGTCTTTGGAGGATGTGATTTATAATATGACAGAATCTATCGCTGTTGAACCTCCAAAAACATTATTACCAAAAATTAAGGATGCTATTCGTACCGATCAATCTGGTCAGAGCAAAAAATCGGAATCTGATAAAAGTAAAACTGTCGATCTCAAACCAA
This sequence comes from Saprospiraceae bacterium, assembly GCA_013001975.1. Lineage (GTDB taxonomy): Bacteria > Bacteroidota > Bacteroidia > Chitinophagales > Saprospiraceae > RFSX01. The sequence goes on from JABDKX010000045.1 coordinate 18,072, forward strand.
CAAAAAAAACCAACTGGTTTGCTATAGCAGCGGCTATGTTAGCTTTATTCTGTTCGGTGTTGGCTTTTAATAATTATCAAGAAGCAAAAAACGCTAATGAACAATTGTTGGCGTTACAAACTAATTTAGAAAAAGAAAAAGCACTGAGAGAAGAAATCAGTCAAGAATTTGAAGTGATGTCCACGGAGTTTCAATTTATTAAAGATGCAAACACCAGTAAATATATCTTGAACGGAAATGAGAAGATGAAAGAAATGAAGTTGGTCGCATTTTGGAATGATCAAAAAAACCAATCTTCAATTTCAGTTAATAATTTACCGCAATTACCTAAAGGCAAATGTTTGCAAGTTTGGGCTGATGTAGAAGGTGAAATGCTGAGCATCGGCATCATAGATAATGCTTCTGATAACGTTTCGTTAAAATATTTGGCGAATGCAGAAAGCCTCAATGTAACAATTGAACCGGAAGGCGGCAGTGATCACCCAACTGTTTCTGATTTGGTAGCGAATGTGTTTATTTAACCGTATTTAAAAGGCCATACTGCAATTCATCAATCCAATCGTGGTCGTTTTCATCCCAATAGTGTTTAATAAAATGTCCTTCTTTCTGAAAGCCTGATTTTTCAAGCATTTTTTGTGAAGCAATATTTCGTATATCTACAAGTGCTTTAAATTTATGAATGGGAAATTCTTTGAAAATATATGTCGTTAATAATTTTAATGCAGCAGTTGCATATCCTTTGTTATGATAATCTTTCATTATTGTACACCCCAACTCTGCAATCCGATTCTCCTCTGGTGTAAACTGAACGGCACAATCACCTATTAACGTATCGTCAGGTAAGGCAATCGCTAATTGTTTCCATTCATCTTTTTGTCCGATTTTAATGCTTTTTTGTTCTTTTATAAATGATTGAGCGAAGTCCAAGCTTGGTGTAGAAAAATTTTGATACTTCAGTAATTCTTTGTCAGATCGATATTTATAAAAAGCATCAACGTCTTTTTCTTTTAAGTCTCTGATAATAATCCTTTCAGATTGAATATAAATCATGCGAGTTTTTGATTTAAAACGAAGATAAAATAATCCTATCTTT
>JABDKX010000074.1 GCA_013001975.1 Saprospiraceae bacterium
CCAGCAGCTTGAGTAACATCAACAAATTTTCCATCTTGATTCTGATATAGCTTATCCGTGGTTAAAGCTGAAGTCCTGTTTTGGTTTGAAGCATCAATCCTGATATTGTTTTCGAAGTCAACACGATGATTGACGAGGTACATATCGTTGTCTCCATCTTTATCATAGTCAAAAAAGTAGGCTTGCGTAGAATATGCAAAATCATCGATACCATAAACGCGAGCCAATTCTTTAAAACTGCTGTTGCCTTGGTTAACGTAAAGTTTGTTTTTTCGTTCTTCATTATTATTCAATGAACCTGATTTACAAACATAGATATCTAGTAGGCCATCATTATTGATATCAAACATAGTGACGCCAGTTGTCCATCCTTTATTATCAGAAACCCCAGCTTTGACCGTAATATCTTCAAATTCAAAATTGCCCTTATTCAAATACAGTTTATTGGTTTGTTGGTTTGAAGTCAAATAAATATCTGGTCGTCCATCGTTATTGATGTCACCCAGAGCTACACCACCACCATTATATATATTGGTATATCGGATAAAATTGAAATCCATGGTCTCAGTAATTTCGTTTTTAAAAAATACTTTAGACTGAGCACTTGGGATATTGGTGAATAAAGGACCCGAAACAACATCTTTTTTTGTTTGAGTAGGTTCATTTGAACATGAGATTGCGAAGGCCAAAGTGATAAATCCCCAAATTTTGATTTTTCTTAAATCCATTACTAACTTGAATTTTTCTATTATCTACGTAAATAAACAGGAGAACAAAATAAAACTATATTTATTACAATAGTAGAGAATTATACCAGAATTCTTTTTATTGAAGATATTAGTCACTATCGATAACAATATTAATTTTGTAGCCAGAAAAACACATTTAAAAGCAATAAGAAATGACTGAAGAGGTAGGAAAACCAGAAAAAAGCGGGAAAAGACTTTCTAAGAATATTTTAAATATTATTAGAACGACAATGAGGAACAATATTGAACTGACGCACATTGCTGATAACAAAGCCAATGTATTGCTCAGTTTGAATGCGCTTATGCTGACATTTCTTATTCCATCTGTTATTTCAAATATTGACTTAATAAAAGAAAGACATTTGGGCATACCACTGTTAATTATTATTGTGACCTGCATGGTGACTATTTATTTATCAGCCCTGGTATTAAAGCCAGGTGATTTTGATAAATACAAACTGAATCATAAAAACACTTTTGTAAGTCCTTTTTTCTTTGGGAATTATTATAAAATGACCTCTAAAGAATATGATCAATATATTACCGATGCCGTTTCTAAAGAAATGCTGGTTAGACGCCACATAACACAAGACTTATATTACATAGGATCTCGTTTAGGTCAAAAGATGTCGATCATCCGAAATGCCTTTAATATTTTCTTATCTGGATTAATCTTATCAATTGTTGCAGCTGCTGTGGCAGTACTTTTCTTTAATTAAGATTGATGGTACTTAAGCTTAAAATATTTTCATTCATATTTATTGTTTTCACATTCATAGGAGATTGTGAAGGTCAAAATCGTAGGAAATATTTTGATGGACCATATATTAAAATTGTTGATGGTCAGAAAGACCTGATGTGGGTTTATAAAGGCAGAGTGAAAAAGAAACGCATTACCTCAGATACTATTAAATATTTTGAAGTAGAAAACTTGCCTCGCGTTGATATATCTGATCTTTCATTTGAAGTAGATTCTGGTTATCAATATAATGGTGTAAAACGATTTGCTGCTATTAGTGATATTCACGGCCAGCATGATTTGTTTATAGAAATATTGAAAGCGCAAGGTATTGTAGACAGCATAGAAAACTGGAATTATGGGTCTGGTCATTTGGTTGTTTTAGGTGATGTTTTTGATAGGGGAGATAAAGTAACTGAATCGCTGTGGTTTCTATTTCAATTAGAAAAACAAGCAAAACTTGCAGGCGGTAAAGTACATCTTTTAATAGGGAATCATGAACTGATGGTCCTTCATGGTGACGTAGGATATATTCATCCCAAATACAGATATACTGCTGGAGCTTCTCGAATTCAGTATCCGGATTTGTTTGACGAAAATACCGTATTGGGATCTTGGCTTCGGTCAAAAAAAATTGCAATAACAATTAACGATTTTGTTTTCGTCCATGGTGGTTTTTCAAAAAAAGTTATTGAAAAAGAAAATTCTATCGACAAAATAAATACAACCTTTAAAACGCAAATATTACCCAATAAACATATCGTTAAAGACACCAACGACTTGATTTCAAATTTATATTTTGAAAATGGGCCACTCTGGTTTCGTGGATATGCAAACCCTAAAGCGTTTGATACAAAACAAGCAGAATATATATTAAATGCATTAAATAAAGAATCCATTGTAGTAGGCCATACCTCAATGCCTCAAATCATATCATTATATGGTAATCGAATTTTACTTGTTGACAGCAGTTTGAAATTTGGAAAGACAGGGGAGATATTGCTTTATGAAGAGGATGAATTATTTCGAGGGTTAAAAAATGGTGACCGATTGGTTTTAAATTCAGATGATGATGAATCTAGAAAGTCCATTTTTGATTACTTGTATGAAGTGAGTGATTCACAAACAATTATCTATCTGAATACGGATGTAAATAATCTGAAAGCAACCAAGTTGGAAAAAGCTTACCAGGACGCAACTGTAAGTATAATTGATGATAGAGAATTATCATATTCCTTCGATGCACGCGTAAAAGTGAGGGGAAATATGCGAAAGAAATTGTGCACCAATCCACCATTAAAAATTGATTTTTCTAAATCGGAGTTGTTAAGTCATGGCTTTTCAAATAATGATAAATTAAAATTAGTTCTGCAATGCAGCACGCTAAAATCTCAAGTCGCCTCATTAAAGAAAGAGCATTTAGTATATGAATTATATCGACAGATTGATACGCTTGGATTGAGATCAAAATTGATTCAAGTTAATTTGGTTTCTGATAAAGAAGATCAAGATATTTATCAAGGGTTTATTCTTGAGGATGAAGCGAATCTTGCGAGACGATTAGGAGGGCAAGTAGTTGAAAAAGGGATCGTTCGTCCGCAAGCCATGCAAAGGGAAGCTTATTTGAAAATGGCTTTTTTCCAGTATATGATTTGTAATACCGATTTTTCTGTAGCGGGCAGACATAATATTGAAACAATTTTGCTTGATGGAGAAATAAGGTTGTTTCCTATTGCTTACGATTTTGATTATGCAGGAATCGTTGGACAAGAATATGCGGTTCCGGCAGATGTGTTTCCAATTAAGGATGTTAAGGACAGACATTTTGTTGTCGATGATTTGACTGAAGACGAACTCAAATTGATGATTGAATTTTATAAAAGCAAAAAAGAAGGTTTTCTTTCTATTATAAATGATGCAGAATATCTTTCAACAAAGAATAAAAAAGATTTTATAAAAGTTATTGATCAATTTTATGACATAATCACCAGTAGAAAAAAATCAAAGCGATTATTACCAAAGAAATAAAAGCTTGTGTTTTAAAATCTCATTTAGTAGCTTAAGGCCAAATAAGATTTTATATTAAATTAATTATGTCACTACTCCTTTCATTCATCGCTGCATTTCTTTTAGGGATTTCCAAATCTGGATTTAAGGGACTCGGTATTTTTGTTGTTGTTTTATTGGCAATAAATTTAGAAGCCAAATCTTCTACAGGCGTATTGATGCCATTATTAATTCTAGCAGATTGTTTTGCCATAGTTTATTATAGAAAAGATGTAAACTGGAAATTGCTCTTCCAAATATTACCAGCTATGTTATTTGGTGTGCTGTTTGGTGTATACGTGGGTGAAGACATTCCTAAATCAGATTTTAAAAAAATCATGTCGGTTATAGTTTTCTTTAGCGGATTCATGATGTTGTTTTTTGAAAGGATGAAAAAATCCTACGTGCCAAAAGGTTGGTGGTTTGCTACGCTTATGGGTTTGGGAGCTGGTTTTGCAACTATGATTGGCAATTTAGCAGGGGCTTTTGCAAATTTATATTTTCTCGCACTCAATATTCCAAAGAAGAAGTTTATAGGCACTTCTGCATGGTTATTTTTTATTGTTAATCTGTTTAAATTACCATTTCATATTTTCGTTTGGAAAACAATTAACATAGAAAGCATCATTTATAGTGGGCGACTAGCATTATTTGTCATAATAGGATTTTACATTGGTTTGCGACTCATTAAATACTTATCCAATGAAGTCTTTAAAAAATACGTTATCATCATAACTATTATAGGCGCTATTGTTATTTACTTCAAATAATCCATCACAAGGTTTCATAATAATTCATACTATATTTGATGCTGTTTGAATATTTCATATTACATATCGAAAAGGATAGCCAAATCATCCACGAGAGGATATTCTGGCACAATCATCAAAATCGCTATTGGTACAATTGCATTAAGTATAGCGACGATGATACTGGCTGTCTCGGTACTGATGGGTTTTAAAAATGGGATATCCGAAAAGGTATTTGGATTTTGGGGTCATATTCATATCACAGACACCAAGATTAGCAGAACATTAGAATTGACGCCCATTGAAAACAGCACAGCCTTAAAAGATTCTGTGGCTTCGATTGGCCAAATTGAAAGGGACAGTCAATTTGATGGATATGAGAAATCGCAGGGTGGTGTTAAGTCAATAAATCCATTTATCATGATGCCCGGAATTATAAAAACGAAACATGATGATCTGGAAGGCATTATTTTGAAAGGTGTTAATAATGAATATAACTGGGATAATTTTAATGATTATTTAAAAGAGGGTGTTTTTCCTAATCAAACGACCGAGTCTAAACGTGAGATTTTAATTTCAGAGCAAACGTCTAGAAGGTTAAGAGTAACTGTTGGAGATAAACTGAATGTTTATTTCGTGAAAGATAAAGATGCTGTTAAACGTCAATTTAAAATTTCAGGAATTTATAGAACGGGACTTGAAGAATATGATGTCAAGTTTGTTTTTGTAGATATGGGCGTTTTACAAAATGTTTTGGATTGGGATGTCAGTCAGATTGGAGGATATGAGATTTTCATTGATCATATTAATGACGCTGAGATCATTGCTGATTATGTCTACGAAGAAATATTACCCGCCAACTTATATGCCCAGACCATTAGAGACAAATTCGATAATTTATTTAAGTGGATCGAATTGCAGGATATGAATGCATTGCTGTTGTTGGTCTTGATGACAATTGTGGCCATTATAAATATGAGTACAGCTATATTAATACTCATTCTTGAACGTTCAAAGATGATAGGAACACTCAAGGCATTAGGAATGAGTGATTGGGGCGTCAGAAAGATCTTTATATTTAATGCCTTGTGGATTTTATCAATGGCATTATTATTAGGAAATATCATAGGCATTGGAATGGCATATATTCAAAAGCAAACAGGAATTCTTAAACTGGATGAAACCAATTACTATCTTTCTGAAGTACCAATTCACTTTGACGCTCTTGCTTTAGTAGGTGTAAATGCGTTGACTATATTCATTACATTTCTCGTTATGTTTATTCCTAGTTTTTTGGTTACCAAGATATCTCCAATTAAGATTTTGAGATTTGAATAAACAATGAAGATAATGAATACAATGAAGGCAATGAAGATAGTGAATACAATGAAGGCAATGAAGATAATGAAGATAATGAATACAATGAAGATAATGAATACAATGAAGGCAATGAAGATAATGAATACAATGAAGGCAATGTATACAATGATGGCAGTGCAGGCAGTGAAGATAATGTAACTAATGCTAAATCATTGTTCGCATTGAAGCATTATTCAGATAGAGACATAGGTAATATTGAAATGCTTTTATTAATTAACAGGTACTTATCACCATTTGTTACGCAAAATATCATGTTACCAGCAAATTGGATTGATATTTGATCTTATTATGTGTTAATCAGGTTATTTTAATATGATTCAATATTTCACATTTCAGGACCGTAAGGTCGTAAAAGTTGAAGCGCTGGAAGAAGCCAGCTGGGTTCACCTTTGTCCTCCATTTGAGGATCAGGAATTTGAATTATATGCAAAGGCTTTTAACATACCTATTGATTTCATCACGGATTCACTGGATATAGATGAACGATCTAGGTATGAAATAGAAGATAATGCCAAGTTAATTTTAATTAACACCTCGATTATTAATCAATCTTTAAAAGAAACAGAGGCCATCTATGTTACAGTGCCGATTGGTATCGTCATGACGGAAAATGTAATTCTCACGATTACGCCCGAAGAAAACCCTGTTATTGATAAGTTTATAAATAATAGACTCAAAAACTTCAAACCTATTGATCAATCGCATTTTATATTGAATCTTTTTGAGCAAAACGTGTTTTGGTTTTTGGAATGTTTGAAAAAGTTAAACTTGAAACGTAATCTTATTGAGCAAGAGTTATACAACTCGAGCAGAAACGAGGAATTAAGACAATTGCTTAAGATTGAAAAGAGTTTGGTCTATTTTGTAAATTCATTAAGTGCTAATGAATTATTGATGATGAAGATGAAAAGGACAGATTTCTTAAAATTAAGAGATAAAGATCCGCATGAAGATCTGTTTGAAGATATTATTATTGATAATGGCCAGGCATTGGAAATGTCAAACGTTTATACAAATATTTTGAGTGGAACCATGGAGGCATATGCGTCAATAGTTTCAAATAACTTAAATGCCTTTATTCACAGATTAACAATTATTACGATTATACTGATGGTCCCAACATTAGTAGCAAGTTTTTATGGAATGAACTTAGATTTTATTCCGTTTAGCAACAGTCGGTATACATTTTTCGGACTTATTTTTATCTCACTTATTCTCGGATTTCTCTTGATTTTGTTTCTAGGACGGAACAATAAAATTCGCCATTAAGTTGTATAACATATTTTTATAATATGATCTGAGATAGTTATCAACACCTGTTGAAAACTCAATTAACATATTACTATAAATTCTTATTTAATTTGTGGTTCAATTTGGAATGAAATAATTGAAAGTTATCTTGATAGCGACTTACTGATAAAAGAAAACCAACACAAAGAGAACCAGTTAGTTATATATTATTTAGATGGAGCATATGTTATATTTTGCTCTATTGGTCAACTTTTCTCATATTATTTTTTTTCATATATATTATTTTAACTATTTTGACAGACTCAAACACACAAACCTAGAAAGAGAAATGACTAAGCAGGTAGAACCTTTATTGCAAGATAACCCCAACAGATTTGTATTATTCCCGATTGAGCATAACGACATCTGGAACTTTTATAAAAAATCTGAAGCCAGTTTTTGGACCGCAGAGGAAATTGATTTACATCAAGATATTTCTGATTGGGAAAATAGGTTGAATGATGATGAAAAACATTTCATCAAACATATTCTTGCATTTTTTGCTGCTAGTGATGGAATCGTGAATGAGAACTTAGCCGAAAACATGGTGACTGAAGTTCAATACACTGAAGCTAAATTTTTCTATGGTTTTCAGATAATGATGGAGAATATCCATTCTGAGACATACTCACTTTTGATTGATACTTATATAAAAGATAATACTGAAAAAGATTATTTACTTAATGCCATAGATAACTTACCGTGTGTAAAGAAAAAAGCAGAATGGGCATTAGAGTGGATTGAAGGTGCTTCTTTCGCAGAAAGATTAATTGCATTTGCTGCTGTAGAAGGCATTTTCTTTTCAGGTTCTTTTTGTTCTATCTTTTGGTTGAAGAAGCGAGGCTTGATGCCGGGACTATCTTTTTCAAATGAACTGATTTCTAGAGATGAAGGAATGCATTGTGATTTTGCTTGTTTATTATACAATGCACACATCCAAAATAAATTATCAAAAGAAACAGTGCAAAAAATTATTTGTGACGCTGTGGAAATTGAAAAAGAATTCGTTTCGGATGCAATTCCAGTGAGACTAATCGGAATGAACGCAGACTCTATGTGCCAATATATTGAGTTTGTAGCAGACAGATTACTAGTTGCCCTCGGCAACACTAAAGTATATAACGCTGAGAATCCATTCCCTTGGATGGAACTCATTTCTTTGCAAGGTAAAACCAACTTCTTTGAAAAAAGAGTAGGGGACTACCAAAAAGCTGGTGTTATGGCAGAAAAGGGAAAACAAGTCTTTTCCCTGGATGAAGACTTCTAGTGTTTTCATCCTGACTATCGATTTAACCTGAGGCCATAATAAGAACAGTTTTTTTTCTAAACCAACACTGAGGTATTTTTTTACCTTCAAACTTTTAAGAGAATATGCAAGTTGTAAAAAGAACAGGCAGACGTGAAGATGTAAGCTTCGATAAAATTACTGCCAGAGTCAAAAAGCTATGTTACGCTTTAGATTCTAATTACGTTGACCACATTATAATATCTAAAAAAGTTATACAAGGACTGTATGATGGTGTCACAACCTCTGAACTTGATAACTTAGCAGCTGAAACGGCAGCTTCTATGGCAACAGAGCATCCAGATTACGCTAAATTAGCTGCAAGGATCGCTATTTCAAATCTCCATAAAAACACAAATAAATCTTTCTCAAAAACAATGAGAGAGTTATACGAATATGTAGATCCCAAAACTGGAGATAAAGCAGGATTGATCGCCGAAAAATACTTAAAGATCATAGAACAACATGCAAACAGAATAGATTCTGCAATTATTTATGATAGAGATTATAGTTTTGACTATTTCGGATTCAAAACACTAGAACGTTCATACCTGCTTAGAATGAATGGTAAGGTTGTGGAAAGACCACAACATTTGTTGATGAGAGCTTCTGTAGGTATTCATGGAGAAGATATCGACTCAGCGATTGAGACTTATAAATTGATGTCTGAAAAATGGTTTATCCATGCGACGCCAACATTATTCAATGCAGCAACCCCTAAGCCACAATTATCTTCTTGCTTTTTACTATCAGCAACAGAAGACAGTATTTCAGGCATATTCGAAACACTAACAAGATGTGCTAAAATTTCACAATCTGCTGGAGGTATAGGGTTAAGCATTCATAATATACGCGCTCAAGGAAGTTACATCAAAGGAACCGGTGGAACTTCAAATGGTATCATCCCAATGCTGAAAGTATTCAATGATACAGCAAGATATGTTGACCAAGGAGGTGGAAAAAGAAAAGGTGCATTTGCAGTCTATCTTGAACCTTGGCATGCAGATATTTTCGATTTCCTTGATTTGAAAAAGAATCATGGTAAAGAAGAAATGAGAGCAAGAGATTTGTTTTACGCACTTTGGATTTCTGATCTCTTTATGAAGCGAGTGGAAACGGATGGTGATTGGTCTTTGTTCTGTCCTAATGAAGCACCTGGATTATATGATGCTTATGGTAGAGAGTTTGAAAAGCTTTATACAAAGTTTGAAGAAGAAGGAATGGCTAGAAAAACCATCAAAGCCAGAGATCTTTGGGGAGCAATTATGGAGTCACAAATAGAAACAGGTACGCCATATATATTATATAAGGATGCAGCTAACGAAAAATCAAACCAGAAGAATCTGGGAACGATCAGATCAAGTAACCTTTGTACTGAAATATTAGAGTACACATCTCCCGACGAAGTGGCAGTGTGTAACTTAGCGTCGATCTCTTTGGGAATGTTCGTTAATGAAGAGGAGCAGTCTTTTGACTTCCAAAAACTATATGACATCACTCGAAGAGTGACCAACAACCTCAATAAAGTTATTGATGTAAATTACTATCCAGTTAAAGAAGCGGAAAATTCAAATATGAGACACCGTCCAATTGGAATTGGTGTTCAAGGTTTAGCAGATGCATTTATATTGATGCGCATGCCATTTGAAAGTCCGGAAGCGCAACAATTGAACAAAGATATCTTTGAGACAATTTATTTTGCTTCATTAACTGAATCAAATGCCATTGCTCAAAAAGAAGGACCATATCAAACATTCCCTGGTTCTCCAGCGTCTAAAGGAATCCTACAATTTGATATGTGGGGTGTAACACCTTCTGATAGATGGGATTGGGCAAGCTTGAAAGAAACTATCAAGGAAACAGGCATCAGAAATAGCTTGTTGTTAGCGCCGATGCCAACAGCATCTACTTCTCAGATATTAGGAAACAACGAATGTTTTGAACCTTACACAGCGAACATTTATTCAAGAAGAACATTGTCAGGAGAATATGTTGTTGTAAACAAACATCTTCTAACAGACCTAATCAAATTGGGCATTTGGGATAATTCGATGAAAGAACGATTGATGGCTGCCAATGGATCAATTCAAAATATAGCTGAAATTCCAGAGCATATAAAAGATTTATATAAGACTGTTTGGGAAATTAAGCAGAGAACAATCATAGATATGGCTGCTGATAGAGGCGCATACATTTGCCAAAGTCAAAGTCTAAATTTATTTGTTGAAAGTCCTAACCTTGCTAAGATGACATCAATGCATTTTTACGCATGGAAGAAAGGACTTAAAACTGGTATGTACTACTTAAGGTCTAAAGCAGCAGTTGATCCAATTAAGTTTACATTAAGCGCAGATTACAAAGACAAATACAAAGATGACAAAGAAGTCATGGATGTGGAAAATACCAAAGAAATTGAAGAAGGTGCAGCATGCACTATGGAGGACGGATGTCTGATGTGTGGCAGCTAGCCCTAATCCAAAAACTCCTTTCAAGCAAAAGCACGGTTATTTAAATAATCGTGCTTTTTTATTTTATATACCCACTAATGAGATAAAGTCCGCCAAATTCATGATTTCAAAAATGACTGCTATCTTACAAAGCTGGACTATTAATCATTCATTCCCCAAGTAAATAAAGAATCTTGATATTTTTATGTTTGGTTTCTCAAGAACCATTGATGCTATTATTTAAGGTGAATAAGGTCGAATTTTGCTAAATGATAATATCAAAAAAACTTGAAACTGATAATACCCTTCATTGTCCTTGCCTGCATGAGCTCTTTTGTTCGTGGGCAACTTTCTATTGAGATAGATGTATCTACTGAAGATGCAATATCCAGTTTACTTCCTGATGGTATTAGAACATTTGATTTCCAACCAATCCCAACAAGCAAACTTCGAAATTATCGATCATCACTTTCTTTAGAATTAAAACTAAGTGAACGAACTTTTCAATTTGAATTAGAAGAAAAGGCTGTTCTTGCTCCCGCATTTGAGTTAAGAGAAAAATCGAATCAAAGTGAGGTTGTTGTCAATTATCAAATACCTATATTTTATGGGATAGAAGATAAAGAGCAAAATATTTCGATTTCAATTTCACTGAAAGAGGAACGCATATCTGGTATAATACAAATAGCAGATCAAATATATAACCTCGGATATGAAAATAAAATTAAGAAACACGTCTTTGTCGATCACAGTTTGGTATGTGACATTGATTATTTTCAATGCGAGCAAATTGGAACAACTGATCCACTAGAATTAGTTGAAACCAAATATCAAAAATCTTCGAGCACCTGCAATAATGATATCGAAATATATTTAGAAGCCGATTATGATATGTTTGTAAGCTTCAACAATAATTCAACGCTGGTCTCAGATTATATAACCAGTGTTTTTAATGAAGTGAATCAAATTTACAGTGCAGAAAATATTCCTATTCTTATATCCCAGATAGTTGTTTGGGTAAGCGACGATCCGTACCAAGATAATTCAAGTGGAATTTATGATTTTGCAACTGAAAAAATAGCTACAGGATTTGTAGGAGATGTTGCTCAACTTATCACAAATGACTCAGGACAAAACGGAGGCATTGCCTATGTTGATCAACTTTGTAATGCATTGCCATTCAGTTACTGTGACATTGTAAACAGCTATGAAATTTATCCAACTTATTCATGGGATGTACAAGTTATAGCACATGAGTTAGGTCACACATTTGGATCCCAGCACACACACGATTGTGTATGGGGACCTAATGGAGACGAGCAGATTGATGATTGTGGGAATGTTTCTAATGGAGGCGGAGATGCCTGTTATGATCCCAGTAATCCAATCATCCCCCCTAACGGAGGAACTATAATGAGTTATTGTCACACTGATCCAGTAGGTATAGATTTTTTAAATGGTTTTGGTATGGAACCTGGTGACCTTATAAGGCAAAAACATTTAGATTGTTTTTGTGATAATGCCACATGTAACTCAGCTATAGAACTTATTGTAAGTGGCACCTATTATGCTGAACCTGAAGATGGAAATGGTGCCAGTACATCAAATGCTACGCATGCCGATTGGTTTATTTTTACACCTCAAAGTGATGCAACAATGACGATTGCTTCATGTGACGAAGGTGTGGATACACGGGTCTGGGTTTGGGAAGGTCAATGTGGTAATTTGATATATTATTCATTAAGTGATGATGATTGTCATTCAAGTGGAGGCGCAAATTATGCTTCGGAAATTATTGACTTACCGCTTATTGCAAATGTAACTTACTATATAGAATGGGATAATAGGTGGAGTATTAACTCATTTGACTGGACCTTAGATATTTCTTATATTGACCCGACTTGTGACGGAGAGTATTTAATGGCGTCTAACATAGTTTCAGATACAACATTGCATGCAAAGATAAACTTGAGCAGTGATGCCCAGATTGGTAACAATCACAATATTACGTTCAAAACAGAAAGCACACTTGATTTGCTTCCTGGTTTTGAACTTGGTTTAGGCTCAAAACTCGAAATTACCGTTCAAGATTGCGAAAATCCTTAGAAAAACCGACAATAATTAGGGTTTTGTGTGGGTTTTCAATGCAATTTCCTTTATGGCTCCTATATGTTTTTTCTATTATAAAAGTGTTACTTTTGTGCTTTCAAAATTCAAAGCTCAAAGAAATATTCTTTATACATGAATTATAATTTAAATCACATTAGGGAACTCGAGTCAGAGTCGATCTACGTTCTTCGAGAAGTTGCTGCCCAATTTGAAAATCCAGTACTTATGTTTTCTGGAGGTAAGGATTCCATTCTTATGGTTTATTTGTCTTACAAAGCCTTTTATCCTGCTAAGATTCCATTTCCACTTTTGCATATTGATACCGGACATAATTTTGAAGAAACTATTAAGTTTAGAGATGAATTGGTTGAGAAATATGGGGCTAAATTAATTGTAGGCTCTGTTGAAGAAGCTATTAAAAGCAGATTAGTAATTGAAGAGAAAGGAATCAATGCTTCAAGAAATGGATTACAAACAGCAGTGTTATTAGATGAATTAGAGAAAGGAAAATATGATGCTGCATTAGGTGGTGCAAGAAGAGATGAGGAAAAAGCCAGAGCTAAAGAAAGATTCTTTTCTCATAGGGATGAATTTGGTCAATGGGATCCAAAAAACCAAAGACCTGAGTTGTGGAACATATTTAATGGAACACATCATTTAGGAGAACATTTCAGAATATTCCCAATCAGTAATTGGACTGAGTTAGATGTTTGGCAATATTTAGCTGCAGAAGGGGTTGAATTACCATCTTTATATTTCTCTCATGAAAGAGAAGTTTTTGAAAGAGACGGTACGTTACTCGCAAATAGTGAGTTCATACCTAAAAAACCAGACGAAAAAGTGTTTACGGAAAAAGTCAGATGTCGTACGATAGGAGATGTGACCTGTACAGGTGTGTGGAGATCTGAAGCTTCTACAGTAGAAGATATTATTGAAGAAATTGCAACTACAAGATTGACGGAAAGAGGTGGAAGAACGGATGACAAACGTTCTGAGACCAGTATGGAAGATAGAAAGAAAAAAGGTTATTTCTAATCAAGTTTCATTTATAAAATAAAAGATAAAGCAATGGCAAATAGCCAAAAAGATATGAATAGCGAATTACTAAGATTTACAACGGCAGGATCAGTTGATGATGGTAAGTCAACCTTGATCGGTAGATTATTATTTGATAGTAAATCTATATTCCAAGATCAATACGATCAGATTAAGCAGATAAGTGAAAGAAAGGGTGAAGAAGATGTTAACCTAGCACTTTTGACTGATGGTTTAAAATCTGAAAGAGAGCAAGGAATTACTATTGATGTTGCATACAGATATTTCTCGACTCCAAAGAGAAAATTTATTATAGCTGATACACCTGGCCATATTCAATACACAAGAAATATGGTAACTGGTGCTTCAACAGCAAACGTTGCTTTGGTATTAATTGATGCAAGAAACGGCGTTGTCGAGCAAACAAAGAGGCACGCAATTATCGCATCATTATTACAAATTCCTCACCTTGTTGTCTGTATTAACAAAATGGATTTGGTTGATTATGATCAAGACGTTTATGACAAAATCCAAGATGATTTTGAAAAATTCACTGCAAAGCTTGATGTTATTGACGTTCACTTTATTCCTATTTCAGCCTTGGTTGGAGACAACGTTGTTCACAGGTCTGAACGAACACCTTGGTATGATGGTCCAACATTGATGTACTATCTTGAGAATGTACACATTGCAAGTGATCATAATTTTATAGATGCGAGATTCCCGGTTCAATATGTCATACGACCAAATAACGATGACTTTCATGATTACAGAGGGTATGCAGGTAGAGTTGCTGGAGGTGTTATGAAAACAGGAGATGAGGTTATGTTACTTCCTACTGGCTTTACATCTAAGATTAAGAAAATTGTAGGACCAAACGGTGAACAAGAATCTGCTTTTCCACCAGAATCAGTAACTGTTCTAATAGAAGACAACTATGATCTGAGTAGAGGAGATATGATTGTGAGAACCAACAATAAACCAACAGTTACTCAAGATATCGAATTGATGATTGTTTGGTTTGATCAAAGTAAGCCTTTGCAATTAAGAGGAAAATATGCTTTGATGCATACAAATCAAACAGCAAGGTGTGTTGTCAAAGAAATCAGATATAAATTAGATATCAATACACTTCACAGAGAACAAGAAGATTTGGAAATCAATATGAATGATGTAGCTAGAATCGTGATAAGAACGACTGTGCCATTATTTGTTGATGCTTATAGAAAAAACAGAATAACTGGCAGTATGATACTAATGGATGAAGGT
>JABDKX010000076.1 GCA_013001975.1 Saprospiraceae bacterium
GGTAATGGCGGGTACACTTACGCTTGGAATAATGGTGAAACTACTCAACAAATTACAGATCTGAATGCAGGTACTTATTTTGTAACTGTAACCGATTCTAGAGGTTGCTCTTCGACCTGCTCTGTCATAATAAATGAACCAGCTGAAGTCTTATCTTGTTCATCTGTTGAAGACTCTCCTGTGATATGCAGTGGAGAATCTAATGGTGTAGCAACTGTAACTCCAACTGGTGGAAATGGTGGGTATATTTACAATTGGGATAATGGTGAAAATACACAACAAGCAACAGCTCTTAATGCAGGTATTCATATAGTTACTGTTACCGATTTTAGAGGATGTTCTACGACTTGTTCTGTTATAATAAATCAACCAGCTGCAGATTTAACTTGTACAACTATAGAAGATTCACCTGTTGTTTGTCATGGAGAATCTAATGGTATAGCTACTGTAACTCCGGCTGGTGGTAATGGTGGGTATATTTACAATTGGGATAATGGTGAAAATACACAACAAGCTACAGCTCTTAATGCAGGTATTCATATAGTTACTGTTACCGATTTTAAAGGATGTACTTCTTCTTGCTCAGTTACAATTAATGAACCAGCAGATGCAGTCTCATGTACGGTAGTAGAAGACTCCTCGGTTGTTTGTAATGGAGAATCTAATGGAAGAGCTACCGTAACTCCATTTGGAGGTAATGGTGTGTATACATATTTATGGGACAACTCTGAAACTACTCAACAAGCTACTTCACTTAATGCAGGTATTCATACTGTCACAGTAACTGATTCAAATGGATGTACTTCTTCTTGCTCGGTTACAATAAATCAACCCGAATCAGTTTTATGTACGGTTATAGAAGACTCCCCTGTTATATGCAATGGTGAATCTAATGGCATAGCTACTGTCACACCTTACGGAGGTAATGGGATGTTTACATATTTATGGGACAATGCTGAAATTACACAACAAGCAACTGCCCTTGATGCTGGATTACATACAGTTACTGTAACAGATTCAAATGGATGTACTTCTTCTTGCTCGGTGACAATTAATGAACCATCTGAAATAATTTTTTGTACTGTAATTGAAGACTCACCTGTTATATGTCACGGTGAATCTAATGGTATAGCTACTGTCACACCTACGGGAGGAAATGGCAGTTATACTTACATTTGGGATAATGGAGAAATAACGCAACAAGCGATCGCATTAAATGAAGGGTTGCATGTTGTTACTGTAACAGATATTATGGGTTGTTTTACAACTTGTAGTGTCATGATAAATCAACCTTCAGCACCCATGTCTTGTACTACTGTAGAAGATTCACCACTTACTTGTTATGGAGGCTCAAATGGTGTAGCTACTGTTACACCTGCAGGAGGAAATGGTGGATATACTTACGTATGGGACAATGGAGAAACTACTCAGCAAGCTACTGCACTTAATGGTGGCATTCATTTTGTCACCGTTACCGATTTTAAAGGCTGTACTTCTTCTTGTTCTGTAAATATATTTGAACCAGCACTTGATATATTTTGTACAATTGTTGAAGATTCGCCTGTGGTTTGTAATGGTGAATCTAACGGAGTTGCATCTGTTATGCCATCAGGTGGAACCGGTGGTTACACATACACTTGGGATAATGGAGAAACAACACAACAAGCTATTGCTCTTGACGCAGGTTTGCATATAGTTACTGTTACAGATTCTAGAGGTTGCACAACAACATGTAGTATAGATATAAATGATCCTAGTATACTTACTTGCACTGTAATGGAAGACCCTCCTTTATATTGTAATAATGTATTTAATGGTGTGGCTACTGTCACTCCAATGGGTGGAAACGGCGGATATACTTACATTTGGGATAATGGTGAAACTACACAACAAGCATCAACATTGACACCAGGCAATCATTCAGTAACTGTAACTGATAGTAATGGGTGTACATCCAGTTGTAATGTCAACATAACAGCGGTATCAAATCCTGTCACTTTAAATGATCCACCTGATGTTTGTTTGAATGGCTTTGATCTAAATTATATTGGAAGTCCAGTACCTGAAGCCGGAACAGTTGGTGTATTTACAACATCTGCTCCTGCAGGGCTGACAGATCATGGGGACGGTACTGCAACTTTAGATTTAGATATTGCAGGAGAAGGAACATATGATGTGACTTATACTTATACTGATTCCCTAGGCTGTCAAAATTATGTTACCAACTCTGTATCAATATTTGCGTTGCCAACGGCTACAATTAACGACCCAGATGATGTTTGTCGCATAGGAAGTTTGTTGAACTTTGTAGGTGAACCAACTCCTGGAGTGGGTGAAAACGGTATTTTTACTTCTACTGCAATCACCGGGCTAACTGACAATGGAGATGGCACGGCCACCTTAGATCCAGACTCATCAGGTCCTGGAATATATGATATAACTTATTCATTTATAGATATAAACGGTTGTCAAGATTTTGCAACATCAACTGTTGAAGTTTTTGATACCCTTCCTAATGTTATTGTTTTAGATTCAAGTGTTTGCGGGAATCCACTTTTTGGAACCAACTCAATTGATTTAAACAATACAATAATTTCAGGTCCTCTGACAGGAACTTGGTCAGACACTGATGGATCAGGAAGTTTAATAGGATCAACATTTACTGCTAATCCTGCAATGGAAGGATCTTCTTATGATTTCACTTATACAATCACTGGCCCAGGTCCAATAGGGTCAAGTTGTCAATCAAGATCATTTGTAATTACGATTGATGTGGATTATTGCAACTTAGATGTCGCAATGATTAAAACGACATCGGTCACTAGCCCTGTAAATTTAAACCAAGTGCTAACATTTGACTATACAATTTGTAATCAAGGCTTTACAATAATTGATAGTTTAGAGATTACAGATTATATTCCATCTTGTTATGGTTTTGTACCAAATAATGGATGGGTAGCATCAGGTAGCTCAGCCGTTAGAACATTAACAATATCAAACGGTGGAATCCCTGCAGGTGGATTATTAACTCCTGCAAACGCACCTGACAACTGTATCACAATATCTTTAGATTTATCCGTTACCTGTGGTGACCCAGCTGCTTTAATTGGTTATGCTGAAATTACTGCGCATAAAGACTCTCAAGGAAATACTGAAGATATTGACAGTAGTCCTGGTTCTGATAGCGCACTCGAAAGACTTGTCTTACCTGATGATTTAAATGATGATAGTTTTATAGATACAAATGAAGATGATCATGATGTAGCTAACGTTCCTATTGTAGATGTTGCCTTAAGAATGACAACTTTAGCAGTACCTCCATTTAATTATGGAGATCCTATAGACTTTGTAATTGAAGTGATAAATCAAGGAAATGTAGATCTTACAAATGTGCAAATCACTGACCACATTCCTTGTGGCTATGCCTATGATCCCATTAATAACGGTACATGGATAGAAACTGGTGGTATCGCAACAACGACAATTCCTAGTTTAGATTCAGGTGAAAATACATACATTACACTTACGCTTATTTTATTAGAAAGAGGACCAACATGTCCTTACAACCAAGCTTGGAACAATGAAGCAGAAGTCAGTCAAATGTTTGATGACAGTTTGAATAATGTAAGCTTAGAAGATTTTGATAGTACTGCTAACGGCGTGTTAGGCGATGATGCTGGCGGTGTGCCAAATACACCTAGTGATGACGCTATTGATGGAAATGGAACAGGTCCTTTAAATGGTATTTTATCAGTTACTGATGAAGATGATCATGACCCTATGCAGCTCGAATTTTATGATCTTCAAATTACAAAAATAGAAACCAGTTCTGGACCTTATAGTCAGGGCAGCATAGTTACATTTGCATTAGTTATAGAAAATCAAGGTAGCTTACCTGCTGCAAATATTATTGTATCAGATATTCCTGATTTAGGATTGAATTTTTTATCAAATGATTCAGGAATCAACCCTAATGTCAATGAGATAGGTACAGGAGAATGGGAGATTCTAGCCTTAGCACCAGATGCTACAGAAACAATTAATGTTACATTTTTAGTATCTAATACCTATCAAGGTTTGATGCTCAATAATTTCACACAAATCATTCAAGATGATGGCGAAGATCTTGATAGTGATCCGAATCTATACAACTCAGATGATGAAAACGGAGATGGAGATCCGTATGATGATGACGAAGATGTTGCATCCATAGATATTGTACAATTTTATGACCTTTCATTAACAAAAACAGAATTTAGTACTGGTCCATATCGACAAGGTGATTTAATCGTTTATGAAATTGCTGTTCATAATGATGGAACTTTAAATGCGAGTAATATTACAGTTCTTGATACACCTCAACCTGGTCTAGAATTTGTAAGTGACAACAGCAGTATGTTGTCGAATGTAAGCTCTTCTGTACCTATGCAATATTTAATAAACACATTAAATATAACAGAAGCTCAGGTTATAAGATTAACATTTAGAATTAATGCTTATTACCAAGGATTTACTATTACAAATGATGCTCAAATCATATCTGATGACGGTGATGATCATGATAGCGATCCTAATACGGGACCAATGGTTGATGAAAATAGTGACGGGGACGGTGACGATGATGATGAAGATTCACTTACCTTACATGTATTACAAACATATGATCTTACTTTAGAGAAGATGGAGGAGAGCATAGGTCCATACATGGCAGGAGATTATATTACTTACAGAATTGAAATTACAAATCAGGGGTCGTTACATGCTTATAATACTGAAATTATAGATCAAGCAGGAATAGGTCTTACGTTTATCAGCGACAGTTATAATGCAAATGTAATCGAAATAGCTCCACAGAGATATTTAATAAGTTCTCTCAGTCTAGGAGCTACAGAAACAGTCTTAATTACTTATCAAGTAGAAGAAGGATTTCAGGGTTCTGATGTCATTAATAGGGCTCAAATAGTAGTTGATGATGGCAATGATCTAGATAGTAATCCAGATACAGATTATTCGATTGATGAAGATAGCGATGGTGATGGAGACGACGATGATGAAGATGAGTTGTCAATCGCAATATTCCAAATTTATGATTTGGAAATAACAAAAAATTTAACAACAGCAGGAACAATTCGTCCTGGAGATGATGTTACATTCCTCATTAATCTAAATAATACTGGAACACTAAATGCTGCAAATATTGAGATAACTGAATTTCCAGATTCTGAATTTACTTTTGTCTCTAGTACAGCTGACAGTAATGGAAATATTATTGTTGTCTCAGATAACGTTTATAATATTTTAGACTTACCGTTTGGCACTTCTGAAAGTTTCGAAATAACCTATAATATATCATCTGGGTATTCGTCTGAAATAATTACTAATAACATTGAAATAACAGCTGATAATGGTGATGATCACGACAGCAATCCTGAATCAAATTATACTTTAGATGAAGATAATGATAGTGATGGATACGATGATGATGAAGACTTTTCAAATGTTTCAGTATTAATTGGTTATGAAATAGGAGATTATGTTTGGCATGATTTAAATGGAAATGGTATACAAGATAATAATGAACCTGGTTTGGAGGGATGGAAAGTTACACTTTATAACCATCTAGGCTTTGTTGTAGATGTTACTGAAACTGATGCGTTAGGCTATTATTTATTTGAAGAGGTTTATCCTGGTAAATACTATTTAGGTCTTGAGCTTCAAAATGAATTCGTTGCTACACTCCACCATCAAGATGATAGCGAACTTGATAACGATATTGATAACAGCAAAGGTTTGGGTACAACCAATACGTTTGATGTTATTGCAAATGATTATTCTAAAGATTTAGGCGTTTACAAATGTGCTAAAATTGGTGAGCTCGTTTGGTTTGACTACAATGAAAACGATTTAAAAGATCTTACTGAAAATGGTATTAACGGTATGAAAGTAGAATTATACAGACAGGGTCCATTAGGTTGGACAATTTATAGTGTTGATTATACTGGACATAAACCAAATACAGGTTCTGAAGATGGCTATTTCAAGTTCTGTGTCAGACCTGGAAAATATTATCTGAAATTTTTAAATCCTCCAGAGACTTTAGTTACTGTTGTTCCTAATCAAGGAAGTGAAGATATAGACAGTGATGTGACTAATAAATTTGGTCCAGGAACAACAGATGATTTTACAGTTATTTCAGGTGATGAATTTTGCAAATTTGGTGCAGGATACTATCCGATGGGCTCTATAGGAGATTATGTTTGGAGTGATGATAATGACAATGGAATGAGAGAATCTGGAGAACAAGGTATTGAAGGTGTTGTTGTAAATGCTTACAATTCATTTGGGGTTCAGGTTGCATCGGCAATCAGTGACGAAAATGGTATTTATGTGATCGACTACTTGGTTAAAGATCAATACTTCTTAGAAGTTGAACCGCCATTAGGCATGACAATTAGTATACCAAATGCTGGAGACGATAATTTAGATTCTGATATTGATAATTCCAATGGCATTAATACAACACAATTATATCAAGTTAATCCTGGTGATCATATTGGAAATGTTGACTTTGGGTTATCTTATGGCGTTCTGCCAATTGAATGGGTTGACATCTGGGGCGAAAATAGGGAAAACCATAATTTTATAGAATGGACAGTTACTTCTGAAATTAACGTTAGTCATTATGAAATGCAAGTCCCTGATCCAAACAATAATTTTGAATGGGAAACAATAGGTGTTATTGATTATGTTGAAAGTAATAATATTGAGAATGTTTACAATTACAAAGACTATCAATCAAGAATTGGTGAATATATATCATATCGAGTTAAACAACTGGATATAAATGGTGGATTTTCATATTCAAAAATTGTATTAATTGAAAACAAAAATGGCAAATTTTGGAAACCAATTATAAGTTTAAATCCAAACCCTCCAGTAGACCAATTAACAATTACGCTTGAATTGCCAAAACGAATAAATAAATTGAGTGGATCAATTTATGATCAAACAGGTAAGTTGATAAAATCGAATATTTTGTCGCAAAGTAGTATTGAAGCTGGAAAACACAATTTCCAAATTAATATTAATTCTCTGCCAGCTGGCATATATGTTATTAATTTACAATTGGATCATGAAAGATATATTGAAAGGATTTTAATTCTTTAATTAAAAAGCGATAATTCCGCATTAAATAAAAAAAGTTATATAACATATTAGTAATTTAACAAATATTAAATTGAAATTGAGAAATGTTTGAAATTTATTCAATCTCAAATAGGGGAAATATCACTGAAGAGTGTCTTATAATTGGATACGTTTGTTTGCGTTATCCATACCTTTCATATTACTCTTAATAAGTCCAGGACATTAAAAATATGCAGTAATTAATAATTATTGCATAAAGCATGCTTTAAATGATAGGTAAAATATTACAAAATTTAAATTATGATCTCTTTAAGAGATCTCATTCTGAATTGTTATTACACAATTTTTACCTAATTCTACATTTCCTCTTCCTAGTAATTCATAGACTAAGCATCGTCTTTATAAACACTTTTTTGAAGGTCAAAAATTATCTAATGAATTTTGATTACACCAATATAAATATGAGCTCAAAAAAAATAAGTCAAAATGCTATTTTATTGTTTTTGTGTTTGTCTTTTTACCAAATAGGATTTAGTCAAAATCCATCCAATTCCTTTGGAAATACATTTGTTCACTCAACTGGTAACCTTACCATTTTCGGGGAACATGAATTCCAAACACCAGCAATGATGATGGGCACACAACCTGGAATTGTTGGAACAGAAAGAATTCCCACTTTAGGATATATAAACTTTGCTGATGGCGGTACTTGGAAAAATGCTGAGGATTCAAAATTTGTAGATGGTTATGTTAGACATTTTGGCAATAACAAATTTTTATTTCCGATTGGTGATAATGATGCTTTTCGACCTGCTGCTGTTTCAGGTGGTGGATATGTAGAAGCATCTTATTTTGGAGTAAATCCAACAGTTGCAATTACTTCAGATATTAGAGGTGGTTTTTTTCCAGTATTACCAGCTTCAGGGCCTTTCGATTCAAATAGCTATGGTAATGAAGTAATAAAAGTCAGTGAGTATGAATATTGGGATATCAATGGTCTAGACAATACAATTATTACTTTGACTTGGGATGAAAATAGTAACGTAGATATTATTACCGCTAATGACATAGAAAGATTATCTATTGTAGGATGGGACGGTTCGAAATGGGTCGCTATTCCTTCATATTTAGATGATCCCTCAATTGCAACAGATGATAATTCTGCAACTTTTAACGGTCCACCATCAAATATGAATAGAGGATCTATTTCAACGAAAATTCCAATAGCCCCTAGCGACTATGAAGTATATACTTTAGGTTCTTCATGTATAAACATGCCTTTAGAAACTGAAGAATCTGTACTTATATGTGCTGGTGATTCTGTAACATTAACAGCATCAAGTTATGAAGAAGCAATATTAAGTTGGAGTACAGGTCAAGAAGGTAATGAAACTACCCTACTGCCTTCTCAAACCGAATTTGTAACTGTTACTGCAACACTAGGTTCATGTGCTTTAGAAAAAGAAATTTTTGTACAAGTAATAGACATGAATGTCGAATTAGGAATAGATACTTTCGCTTGTAGTGGAAACGACATAGAGATAATAGCTGATGGTACAATTGGAGGATCCTATAAGTGGGAACATAGAGGCATTCAAACATTTGGCGATAATGTTATAGTTCTTGAAAATTTAAATACTCCAAGTACATTAAACGTGACTATTACAGATAGTAATGGATGTACAGATACAGATAACTTATTTATTGATATAATACAGAGCCCAGATGTATTTACTGGAAGAGACGCATCGATATGTCAAGGAGATTCAACTTTCCTCCAAGCATTTGGAGCTGAAGGAACACAACAATATCAATGGAGTACAGGTGATGTTGGAGAGTTAATATATGTAAGTCCATTCTCAACGACAACCTATGAAGTCTCATTGACTGAAAATGGTTGTACAGATGTAAGTTTCGTAACAGTAGAAGTATTTCCTAAAGCTTTTGTTGAAATACTCACAGATTCAATTACATGTTTGGATCAAGAAATCACAATTGAAACCATAGGAACTCCTGGTGATTATATATGGAGTAATGGTGAGACTACCCCTTCAATTACTGTTTCTGTTTCTCCTGGTGATACGTACAGTGTCACAATGACTTCGTTAGGTAACTGTGTATGGACAGATGAAATAACATTTATATCTTACGAAAGCACAATTGACATTGGTGAAGATAAAAATATATGTGCTGGGGAAACTGTAAATATCGATGTAGACGGTTTTTTTGATACCGTTGAATGGAGTACCGGGGAAACCACTTTTGATATTAATGTTACACCTACTGCAACAACTTCCTACTCAGTAACTACCACTTATGGTGGCTGTACCGCTACGGATGAATTAACAATTTTTGTTGATAATAATTTTATTGTGGACCTCGGGGCAGACATAACAATTTGTAGAGGCGAATCTGTTGAATTGTCAACTAATGCAATTGGTCAATATACTTGGGATACTGGAGATAATAGTCAATCAATTACAGTTTCTCCTTTTACGACTACAACTTACAGTGTTACTGTGTCATCAGGACAATGTATAGATACAGATGAAGTTACTGTCATCGTAAGTCAAGAACCAGCTTTCGTTGAAATATTAACTGATCCATTATTTTGTGTCGGTACGGAAGTCCTTCTTGAAACCAATGGCTCGGAAGGAGATTATGTTTGGAGTAATGGTCAGGAAGTTGAAAGCTTCCCTATTTATCCTTTAGATGGTCAAGTATATTCTGTGACAACGACTAATATACATGGATGTTCTGCAACTACAGAAATAACTTTCGAGGCGTTTGCTGAAAATCAAATAAACCTTGGGGAAGACAAAAACATTTGTTTAGGGGAAGAACTCATTCTAGGCGTCATGGGGGGTTATGAAACCATAATTTGGAGTAATGGGTCATCAAACCAAAACATTACAGTCTCTCCTTTAACAACAACTACTTATAGTGTAACGACAACCTTAAATGGGTGTGAATCCTCAGATACAATAACAATTAACGTAACGGATCTTATTGAAATTGACCTAGGTGAAGATTTAAATTTATGTGCTGGTGAATCTATAGATTTAACTATAAATGATGTCAGTGGAGATTTTTTATGGAGTACTAACCAAACAGGAAACAGTATAACTGTTAATCCCAATATTTCAACAACTTACTCAGTAACAGTCACATCCGGATCTTGTGAAGATTCAGATACAATAACCATAAATGTAGAAGAACCTTTTGTAAGCATTATAGGTGAAGATTCATATTGTCCAGGAGAAAGTGTGATTCTATCAGTTGATAGTTCACCAGGAACATATTTATGGAGTACAGGAGTAACCAGTGAAACTATAACAGTAACACCAAGTCCTGGAATCACATATAGTGTTACCGTTACTTCAAGTAACAATTGTAGTGCTGTTGCAGAACATTCAATGATTCCTCTGGAAGATGGAAATGTTGATTTAGGACAAGACATCGAAATATGTGAAGGAGGAACTGTAACATTAAATTTAGAAGGAAATTATGATCAAATATTATGGGGAGATGGATCAGATACAAATTCTATAACTGTAGCCCCAACTTCAACTACCACTTACTCAGTAACCGCAACAGTTGGCACATGTTCTGATTCAGATGAAATAACTGTAAATGTTGTGGAAAACTTTACTGTCAATTTAGGGCCAGATCAGATTATCTGTGATGGTGAAAGTACCATACTATCCTCTTCAGCTGGTGGTGAGTTCTTATGGTCAACCGGTGAAAATACATCTTCAATAGAAGTAAGCCCTGGTGTAACAACAACATATGGAATAACTGTGACTTCAGGCCTGTGTTCTGCCTCAGATGAAATTATTATTGAAGTTGAAGAAACGCCAATTGTCACTATTATTGGAGAACCAACTATCTGTATCGGAGAATCCGCAGAATTAATGGCTGATGGACCAGATGGAGAATATGATTGGATTACAGGAGAAACGTTAACCAATATAACCGTAACTCCAGCCCCAAATGAAACTTACTCTGTTACATTCACTTCTCCAAATGGATGTATTGCAACAGATGATTTTACATTTGAGTCATTTAGTATAAATTCTATAGACTTAGGTGAAGATATTAGTATTTGTGCGGGCGAGGAAGTAACAATTAACTTAGAGGGTGTCTATGATGAAGTACTTTGGAGTACTGGAGAAACAGGCAATCAAATTGTAATCACACCTAATGCAACAACAACAATCAGCGTTACTGCATTTATCGCTGATTGCTCGTCTAGCGATGAAATAAATATTAATGTACTTGAAACACTTGATCTTAACCTTGGTGAAGACATAAACATTTGCTCTGGTCAAACTGTAAGCCTAGAAGGTAATATTGCTGGGCAATATGTTTGGAGTAATGGGTCAACTGAGAATATTTTGGAAGTCAGTCCTACTGCTACAACCACATATACTGCAACTGTAACTTCAGGTGGTTGTCAAGCCAACGATGAAATTACTGTTATCGTAGAAAATGTATCTTATGTAAATATAATTTCACCATCCGTTTATTGCCCTGGAAACCAAGTTACATTAGAAGTAGAAGGCTCCGTAGGAAGTTATGCTTGGAGTACAGGTCAAAATGGAGAATCCGTTACTTTTGCCCCAACTTCTGGAGAAACTTACTATGTTACTGTAACAAGTCCTCAAAATTGCGTAGCAACTGATTCCATAACACTAAACGCATTTGATGTTGAAAATATAGATTTAGGTGAAGATATTGAAGTGTGTGAAGGAGAAACTGTCACCTTAAATGTCGATGGAACTTATGATTCTTTATTATGGAATGATGGAACAACTGATGATCCAAAAATTGTAACCGCGAATCAAACAGAAACATATTCCGTTACTGCCTTGTATCAAGGCTGTTCGTCAACTGATGAAGTAACAATTAATGTAAATCAATCTCTATCCATAGATTTGGGTCCAGATGTGACTATTTGCCAAGGTGAATCTGTATCATTAAGTTCTAATATTGGAGGACAATATTTATGGTCAACAGGTCAGACAACACCTAATATTACTATTAGTCCAATAAACATAACTGAAGTCAGTGTAACTGTCACATCAGGAACTTGTACTGCTGAAGATCAATTAACAATTTTTATTGATGAGTCATTTATTGACATCATTACGCCGAATGTCTTTTGTGAAGGACAAGAAGTAACCGTAGAGACTATAAGTTCTGGCGGTGACATCTTATGGAGTACTGGTGAAACAACTGAAGTCATTACTATGCTTCCTGTCGAAAATGCCAGTTATAGCGTAACTGTAACATCAACTAATGGATGTAAAGCTGACGATGAGATCATTTTTACACAGTTTGATAATGGCGATATTTCATTAGGTCCAAACATAACAATTTGCGCAGGATCTGAAGCTGTACTCAACGTCTCAGGAATTTTCGATAGCGTCATTTGGGATGATGAAAGTACCTCCCCTACTAGAGTCGTTGCTCCTCTTGTTACAACAACATACAATGTTATTGCACAAAATGGTGAATGTCTTAGTTTTGATGAAGTTACAGTATTTGTTGAGGAACAATTAAGTTTAGACCTGGGAAGTAATATTTCAATTTGTCCTGGTCAAAGTGTTGAACTGTCAGATCTTAATACAGGAGGATCATACCTTTGGAGTACAAATGAAACAACACCAACTATAATTGTTAGTCCACCAGCAACAACAACCTATTCGGTTACCGTTACATCTGATAACTGTGTTGCTCAAGATGAAATAACTGTATTTATTGAAAACATATGTACTGTTAATTTATACACTCAAAAAACAACTGATAACTTTAACCCAAAAGTTGGAGATATCATAACATTTAGTATCATTGTTGGAAACAGTGGTGATGTTACTGCAACAAATATTGAAATAACTGAAGAAATAAGATCAGGATTTTTATATCTATCAGATTATACAACTGTTGGAGATTATAATGAAAATACCAGTATTTGGTATATCGATGAAATTCCACCAGGTCAAACTGAATTACTGGGAATCCAAGTAGAAGTTTTAGAAAATGGAGATCATAGTAACGTCGTTGAAATAACAAAAGTAGATCAAGAAGATGATGATCCAATAAACGATGATGACACTATTGATATTGAAGTTGATATTGATGTTGATGATCCAGATAACACAAGTGAAATTGGAGATAGAGTTTGGATTGATGTCAATGGAGATGGAAAGCAAGATGTAAATGAAATTGGTCTTGAAAATGTTATAGTAGAACTGTATTCTTCAAACGGAATTTCGACTCCTATAGAAACTACAACAACAGTAGCAAATGGTTACTTCTGCTTCACAGGATTAAGTTCTGGGGTATATTTTGTAAAATTTATCATACCTGACAATTATGTCTTTACGGATCCAAATGTATTGGCAAATGGGGCCAGCCTAGAAGACAAAGACAGTGATGTAGAACATACTTTTGGATATGGAACAACCAATGCCTTGTCAGTAGGTAAAAATGAACAAAACAAACAATGTGATGCTGGAATATACTTAGGTGGAAGCATTGGTGATTTAGTTTGGGAAGATGCCATAACTGGAGGTAGAAATGATGTTTATGATTCAGGTCTTGATAATGGATTTGAAGGTGCTAAACTTTACTTATTTAATGGTGAAACAAATGCTTTTATTGATACGACCAGATCTGATGTAAATGGCTTTTATCAGTTTACTAACTTGAGAAAAGGACAATATTACTTAACAATAGAAATCCCTGATAATAGAAATCTAGTTGTAGCAGGTGTCCAATCTGATGACATCGATAGTGATTTTGACAATTTAACGCTAAAAACACCTATCATAAACCTAGCAGCTAGCGAAGACAACATGGATATTGATGCTGGTATTAACCCACCAACAGTTCCATTAACCTTGGTTGACTTCTGGGGAGAAAGACAATATGACGAAGGATTTAACAGATTATTTTGGATAACACAAATAGAAGTTAATACAGATAGATTTGAAATAGAACGCAGCATGGAACAACCAAATGCATTCTTAAAAATTGATGAAGTAGAAGCAGCTGGAAATAGTGTTGAAGAACTATATTATACATATGATGATCTAGACTCTAGGTTCGCCGGCGTCTATTATTACAGACTAAAAATCTTTGACTTAAATGGATCATTTTACTATAGTCCAATAATTGTTATTAAGGTCGATGAAGATGCTGATGAAGAAGATATAGAATGGAAGGTTTTTCCAATTCCAACTACTGATTATTTAACTATTGAAATTGGATTAGACAGTGACCAAGAATTTAAAGGATTCTTAGTTAACAACTTAGGACAACATGTAAGAACTTTCCAGAAAAAAATGTTAACCAGAGGTAAAAACTTGCACACAATTGATGTTATAGATTTAGCTCAAGGTCAATACTACTTAAATTTTTATATTGGAAAAGAACAGTTCATATCAAAAGTCCTAGTACTTGATTAGATAAATAAAATTAAACACAATAAACCCCCTTAATTAAAAGGCTTTCATTCATATGAAAGTCTTTTTTTATTTTAATTAAAACATTTAGAACATAAGATATAAAGAAATTTTTTCGTTTTGATTCCATGTTTATAATACAACTGGCAATTCCTTCAGTATTATAATTTAATCTACTGATTTAATTTTTATTACATATTACACATTTTTGTAATATATTACATAGTTTTGCACTAATTATGAAGAAAATACTCTCATTATTAATCGTTTTCAGCACTTTTTTGGGTGTTTTTGGTCAATCAAACATTAATTTGGACGCTTTGCATTCGATTAAGGTTGATATTTCACCTAAGAATGAGATATTTTATATTCATAATTTAAAGAAATCAGAAACAATTTACAGCCTTGCTAAGTACTTTAGAATACCTGTTCAAGACTTAATGCTGATAAATAATATTTCTAAAAATCAACCTGTTGCCCTAAATCAACCTATTAAGATTCCACTAGATCCTGCACTGATAATTCCATCTACAACTCAAAAAAGTCAAACATGGAAACCTGTCATTTATAAAGTAAAAAAGAAAGAGACTCTTTATAGAATTGCCAAAGGGTATTTTCATCAAAACATCCAACAATTGATGGCTAGAAATAATTTGACCAGATTAACGATTAATCTTGGACAAGAACTGATCGTTGGATGGTGGGCCCCTTCAGTTTCATTGCCAGTTGTACCTCAAATTTCTAATACAATCGACACAAGCATGACTGTTGACCCAATTTCCATCCAAGATGACTCAATAATTCTTGAAAAAGTTGAAACAACTATAAACGAATTAACTGAAGTCGAAGAAGTCATTCCCGTTATTAAGAATCTCAAAGGCATCGCTATTTGGGAAAAAGCTGATCCCAATGATGACTTTCTTTTCGTTTTGCATAAATATGCAAGGGTTGGGTCTGTCATAAAGTTACAACATCCTGTGACCAAACTGATTGTCGTTGCAAATGTAGTTGACAATTTGCCATCAGGAATATATCCATCAGATGTAGACATCATCATCTCTAAAGCTGTGGCATTAAGATTAGGCGCACTTGAAACAAGGTTTCAGGTCGATATGACCTATTACGAATAATCTTCCTGATTTTTTACGCGCATTTGCTGTTAATGTGTAACGCATAATTAAAATACCACTCCTAAAATTATTTCTTCATAATGGTTAATTTATCTTTACATCCGTAATACAAATGAATGATATACGAAAACGTACTAGAAACTATTGGCAATACGCCACTAATAAAGTTAAATAAAGTTGTAGCAGGGATTAATGCGACTGTTTTAGGAAAAGTTGAAACTTTCAATCCTGGACACTCAATTAAAGATAGAATGGCGCTCAAGATGGTTGAAGACGCTGAAAATGATGGGTCTCTAAAACCTGGAGGCACAATCATTGAATGCACATCAGGCAATACTGGAATGGGCATCGCTTTAGCAGCTTGCGTAAAAGGTTATAAATGTATTTTCACAACTTCAGATAAACAATCTCCAGAAAAATTTGACATTCTGAGAGCCCTAGGAGCGGAAGTAATTGTTTGTCCTACAAATGTTGCAGCTGATGATCCTCGATCTTACTATAGCGTTGCTGAAAAGTTAAGTAAAGAAACACCTAACTCTGTTTGGTGTAATCAATACGATAACTTATCGAATCGAGAAGCTCACTATCTCTCTACTGGTCCAGAGCTTTGGAAACAAACCAATGGAAAAATCACGCATTTGGTCGTTGGTGTTGGAACAGGAGGAACGATTTCTGGAACAGGAAGATATTTAAAAGAACAAAACCCAAATATCAAAGTTTGGGGTATTGATACTTATGGATCAGCATTAAAAAAATATCACGAAACAAGAGAAATTGATGAGGATGAAATTTATCCTTACATTACGGAAGGAATTGGAGAAGATATCATCCCCAAAAATGTAGATTTTGACGTAATTGACCTATTTGAAAAAGTAACGGATAAAGATGGCGCCGTCATGGCAAGAAGATTGGCAAGAGAAGAAGGTCTGCTTTTAGGTTATAGCTGTGGCTCTGCAGTAGCGGGTTTGATCCAGTTAAAAGACAAACTTAAACCAACCGATGTTGTTGTGGTCATTTTTCATGATCACGGCAGTCGTTATATCGGAAAGCTTTATAACGATCAATGGATGAAAGACCAAGGATTTTTAGAATAATTTTATTCAATTATAAACACACAATAATGAAATATTTAAGCCAATTACTTTTTTTAGCGTGTACCCTACTCGTTTTTTCTTGTTCAGATCCTTGTAAGGATGTTGATTGTGGCGCAAATGGTATTTGTGATGAAGGAATATGTAATTGTGATCCAGGATATTCTGGCACTAATTGCGAAACAAATATTTGTGATACAACTGATTGTCAAAATGGAGACTGCGATACCGTTACAGGTGCTTGCACATGTTTTGAAGGATATGAAGGTTCAGCATGTGATACTGAAATAAGAGCAAAATATCTTGGAACCTATTCAGGAAGTGTTGCTGCTTGCATCGAAGCCTTAGGAGCTGGAGGCGCAGTACCCGATGAATTTCTAACCTTAAACGCATTAATATCTGTAGATCCCGCGAATATAAATAACATTATTATGACTGCTCCAAATCCTTTAATAAATTTAGGCGAAGTCACAGTAAAAGCTGGAGACCCATTTTTACTGCCAACCAATACTGAAACAATTGAAATACCAGGTATTCCATTACCTATTTCTATTACTGTTTCAGGAAGTGGAACTTTCATAAATGAAAACACAATAGATATCACTCTCAACATTATAACAATTCTGGGTGTTGCGGAATGTACTGTTACGATGACTAAACAATAGTATGGCTAAACAAAAGATTGATTTAGAATTTAATAAGAATGAGGATGCTTTAAAGCTTGCTATTTCTAAATTAAATATGCGCCATGATGTCATCAAATTAGGTGGCGGACAAAAGAGATTGGAAAAGCTGAAAAGTAAAGGCAAACTTTCTGCACGAGAAAGAATTGATTACTTGGTAGATGAAAACTCTTTTTTCGAAATTGGTGCATTTGCAGCATTTGAAATGTATCAAGAACATGGTGGTGCACCTGCTGCAGGCGTAGTCACAGGATTAGCAAAAATATCTGGTAGATCATGTATTGTTGTTGCTAATGACGCTACTGTAAAAGCTGGTGCTTGGTTTCCAATGACAGGAAAGAAAAACCTGCGAGCACAAGAAATTGCTATGGAAAACAGACTGCCCATTATTTACTTAGTTGACAGTGCAGGCGTTTATCTTCCGATGCAAAATGAAATCTTTCCAGACAAAGAACACTTTGGAAGAATCTTCAGAAATAATGCTCAAATTTCAAGTATGGGCATTCCTCAAATTGCAGCTATCATGGGTTCTTGTGTCGCTGGTGGCGCTTATCTTCCAATCATGTCTGACGAGTCAATAATCGTGGAAGGAACAGGATCAATTTTCCTTGCAGGACCTTATTTGGTCAAAGCAGCTATTGGCGAAACGGTAGATAAAGAAACATTAGGAGGAGCAGCGACTCAAACTGAAATATCTGGCGTTTGCGACTACAAAGTTAAAACAGATGAAGAAGCCCTTGATAAGATCAAAGAGTTGATGAGTCAAATGGGACATTTTGAAAAATCAGGGATTGATCGATCTGAAACCAAACCACCCAAATATGACAAGAATGAAATGCTTGGTATATTTCCGGATGACGCCGCAAAGCCTTACGACACAGTAGAAATACTTAAACGTTTGGTTGATGATTCTAAACTTAATTTCTACAAAAAGGACTATGGCCAAACAATCATTACGGCCTATGCGCGTATTGATGGTTGGGCAGTGGGTATTGTAGCCAACAGCAGATTGGTAACGAAAAATGCTAAAGGAGAAATGCAGTTTGGTGGTGTCATCTATTCTGACTCGGCAGATAAAGCTTCACGCTTCATAATGAATTGTAACCAAAAGAAAATTCCATTGATCTTCTTCCATGATGTGACCGGATTTATGGTAGGAAAAAGATCTGAACACGGAGGTATCATAAAAGATGGTGCAAAGATGGTGAATGCTGTTTCTAACAGCACAGTACCTAAAATATCAGTCGTTATGGGTAATTCCTATGGAGCAGGTAATTATGCAATGTGCGGGAAAGCTTACGACCCAAGATTTATCGTAGCTTGGCCTACTGCAAAAATCGCAGTAATGGGTGGCACACAAGCAGCTAAAGTTATGACTCAAATTGAAGTATCATCTTTAAAGAAAAAAGGAGAAGACCTAGATAAAGATGCTGAAAAAGTCATATTCAATAAGATCAAAGAAAAGTATGATATTGAGACAACTGCTTATTATGCAGCTTCTCGACTTTGGGTAGATGCCATCATTGATCCAAGATCAACTCGCACATTTATTTCTCAAGCACTAGAAGCTTGTGATCATGCACCTATTGATAAATTTAATGTTGGTGTTCTTCAAACATAGAATGTAATTATGGAAATTGTAGTAAAAACCCTAGAAGGACTAGAAGGTGTTTTAGCCAATGAGCTGAAATCACTGCAACTTTCCAATATTGAAATATTAAATAGAGCTGTGCGTTGTGAAGGAACATGGTCACAACTTTATAAATGCAACTATTGTCTCCGAACTGCAATGCGCGTGCTGGTTCCAATTAAAAAAGCGACTTTAGAAAGTCAAGACGATCTTTATGATGTTGTAAAATCAATTGATTGGACAGAATATATTCCAGACAAGAAAACTTTTGCTATTAACGGTACGATTGCAGGTGAATTATTTACTTATTCCCGATTTGCCGTATTCAGAGCTAAAGATGCAATTGCCGATCAATTGGTTGAAAAGAAAGGTTATCGACCAAATGTAAAACCCAAAAACCCTGACATCTTAATTGATTTATATATCAATGCAGATAATGAGTTAACCATTTCGATGGACAGCTCAGGAAAATCATTACACCTTAGAAATTATAAATACCGTCAATACAAAGCACCTTTAAATGAAGTACTGGCTGCAGGAATTATCCTTTTAGCAGGTTATGATGGTTCACAAGTTTTTCAAGATGCTATGTGTGGTTCAGGAACTCTAATCACAGAAGCTCTGATGATTGCTGCTAATATTCCCGCAGGTATGTTCATTGAGAAATTTGCATTTCAAAATTGGGCGAACTTTTCTCCCGAGGTCTGGGAATCTGTTAAAGAAATCGCTAAAAATGGTATCAGACATCCTGAAAATGAAATTATAGGAAGCGACTTAAACAGATTCGCAATCAGAGACGTAAAGAAAAATCTACAAAAGTTTCCGCTCAAAGAAAAAGTACAATTATTTGAAAGAGACTTTTTCAAAACCAACGGCCATCCAAATCGTTTACTTATTATGAATCCGCCATATGATAGGCGAATTGCTATGGATAATATTCACGAATTCTACAGCGAAATAGGAAATGCACTTAAAAAATTCTGGCAAGATTCCACTGTTTGGGTTATAACCTCAAACTTAAATGCAATGAAAAGTTTTGGATTGAGACCAACCAAAAAAATTACTCTTAACAATGGTGGACTTGAATCTAAATTATATAAATTTGAAGTATATGAAGGCTCAAGAAAAGCAAAATTTCAAAGGAAAGATTAGAACAACATTCTTGTTCTTTGCTTTTTGTTACCTACCCAATATTATCTTTTCACAAGAAATCAAACAACCAAATTATCAAGTAGTAAATATTAAATTAGAGGCTTTTAAATCGAAATCTGATAGCATCGCCTTAAATTCAAAAGCAAACTTTACAGTGTCAAATCAAGATTATAACAGCATCTATAATAATCATCTTGGTGTCTTTTGCAAACTTGAAAATAAAGTTCTTAAAACGAGTCATATACCGTTAAGAATGAGATTGGGATCCAAAGACTATGTTGATCAACTTGAACAAAAAGTGCCTCTTTATAAGATTCCAAAATAGAAACTTAAAATTTAATTACTGACTTCAGCTTTTCTACCACATCATAAGCCGCTGGACAAATTGCGACATTCTTCATGGTGAGGTTTCCGATCTGCTCAAACTTTCTTCTATCTGTATGAGGGAATTCCTTACAAGCTTTTGGACGATGATCATAAACGCTGCAATAATTATCAACTCCTAAAAAAGCACAAGGTACTTGTTGTAAAACATAATCTCCTTCTTCATCCATTTTTAAATAAGTCTCAATAAATGCAGAAGGTCTCACCTTTAAATGTTTTGACAAGCGATCAATATCTTTATCAGTAAACAAAGGTCCTGTTGTCTTACAACAATTGGCACAAGTAAGGCAATCGGTATTTGCAAATACTTCCTCATGCAACTTTATCATTGTCCCATCCAAATTTTTTGGAGGTCTTTGTTTTAGTTTTCTGAAAAACTTCTTGTTTTCTGATTTTTTATTTGCAGACTGTTCCTTTATAAATGAAAGTTTATCTTCCATTAAAGAATTTTTGTAATATCATCAATCCCAATATAGGATGACGATGTAAAACCTTCTGCATATTTGACATTTATTCTCCTGCCAAATCCTGCTGCTCTGCCTCGTAAATGTTCCAAAAATGATTTTGAGGATATTGG
Source organism: Saprospiraceae bacterium (assembly GCA_013001975.1). Classification (GTDB taxonomy): domain Bacteria; phylum Bacteroidota; class Bacteroidia; order Chitinophagales; family Saprospiraceae; genus RFSX01. The sequence continues at coordinate 21,263 of JABDKX010000076.1, forward strand.
CGTTTGTTCACCAATGTCTTTTGGATTATAAAATTGTGATTTAAAACAAAGAACCATTTCAATTTTTCTTTCAAAATGATCTGAGATGTCAACTACAAAATCAGGTTCAAGTTGATAATCTTGGATATAATTATACACCTTTTTAGGCCTCCACTTATCTTGTCGTTCGCCATCAATTTGTGTTTCAATTTTAATTAACCCTGATAAGAAACAAGCTTCACTAATCATTTTACTTGCATTTCCATGATCAGGATGTCTGTCCATAATGGCATTTGACAAAATGATATCAGGCTGGTATTTTCTGATGACTTTTATAATTTCAATTTTATGTGCCTTATCATTTATAAAAAAACCATCAGCAAATCCTAAGTTATCTCGGACTTGAATACCGGCAAACTCTTTGGCTGCATTGGCTTCTTGTAATCTTAATTCAGCTGAACCATTTGTCCCTAATTCTCCTTTCGTCAAATCCAAGATGCCAATTTTATACCCTAGATCTAGGTGCTTTAAGAGCGTTGCTCCACAACCTAATTCTACGTCGTCAGGATGTACACCAATTGCTAATATGTCTAACTTATTTTTTACCATCTTATTAATGCGCTTCCCCAAGTAAAACCAGATCCAAAAGCTGCTAAGCAAACCAAGTCACCTTCTTTAATTTTACCTTTTTCCCACGCTTCAGTCATTGCAATAGGAATTGAAGCAGCCGTTGTATTTCCATATTTCTGAATGTTATTATACACTTGATCATCATTAAGTCCAAATGACTTTTGTACAAATTGACTGATTCTTAAGTTTGCCTGATGAGGCACCAAAAGTGAAATATCATCTTGACTTAATCCAGTCTTTGCCAATGCCTCTTTTATAACTTGGGCAAATTTTACAACTGCATTTTTAAAAACCAATTGTCCGTTCATATTTGGATAAAAGTAGCCATTATCAAACATATTTTGGGTTGCAAACATGCCACCCAGTTCATTGACATCGGGATATCCATAGTCTTTTTTTACTTCATCGTGATATCCTCCGTGGCAGCCTGGATTTATCATAGCCAATTCTTCAGCATATGTACCGTTAGAGTGGAGATGGGTTGTCAAAATTCCTCTGCCCTCTTCTTCTGTTGGTTGAAGAACAACTGCTCCAGCACCATCACCAAAAATAACCGTAACATTCCTACCAGATGTATTAAAATCGAGCCCCATGGAATGCATTTCTGATCCTACTAACAATATGTTTTTATACATACCAGTTTTGATAAATTGATCGGCTACTGATAATCCATAAATGAAACCAGAACATTGATTTCTAATATCTAGAGCACCTATTTCCGTTCCTGTAATGCCAAGTTCTCTTTGCAACAGCACACCACAACCAGGAAAATAATAATCTGGGCTTAAGGTTGCGAATACTATAAAATCAATGTCTTCTTTTTCTATCCCTGCACGTTTAATTGCCACCTCGGCTGCTTTTTTTGCCATCGATGAGGTCGTTTCCTGATGTTTGGTCGCGTATCTTCTCTCCTTTATACCCGTTCTTTCTTGGATCCATTCATCAGAAGTATCCATATGTTTGGTCAATTCATTATTTGTAATAACATTTTCAGGAACATAATATCCCAATCCAGCAACTTTTGTTTTAACCATATTTTCTAGCTTTGCGACACAAATTTGCTAATAATTTATACTTAGTGTAAAAAAAAACCTCAACAATATTAAAAATGAGTAATTAAAGTATAAACTTCGATGCGTGAAATATTAATTTATAATATTTGCAAAATATGAACAAAACGAAAGCCAAATTACAAGATTTAGCATATAAATTACTTGATCCTTTTGTCAAATTGCTAATAAAACTGGGCGTTACGCCTAATATGATTACCTTTTTAGGCTTTCTTATTACTGTACTCTCTACTGCATTATTAATCTATGGCGCTGAAATTGGAGATCGCAGTGATCATAGTTTTTTAGGCTATGCCGGAATAATAATTCTTTTAGCTGGTGCCATGGATATGGTTGATGGCCGTTTGGCAAGACTAAATAATCAGGCACACCCATTTGGAGCACTTTATGATAGCGTTGTTGACAGATACAGCGAATTGGTGATGTTTTTCGGCTTTTGTTATTATACAGTCACTCAAAACTACTTATTTACTTCATTATTTTGCTTTCTTGCCATGATCGGATCAATTATGGTAAGTTACACCAGAGCAAGAGCCGAAGGTTTAGGTGTCAATGCAAGCGTCGGTTTGATGCAAAGGCCAGAAAGAATCGTTTTAGTTTCTGTTGCCAGCATTTTAACTAGCATAGTATCAAGTCTAATTGGAGGTGATTTTAAAATCGAAGTTCCTTGGTTATCACAGCCAGCCTTTGAAACCATCTCTATCTTCAGTTGGTCTATTTTTTTCCTTGCCATTTCAGCAAATATTACAGCTTTAAGGAGACTCACATTTGCAAAAAAAGAACTATTCAAACAAGATTAAAATTAAGTTCTTTTCCAATTCAAATAGATTCTATCCCAATTAGATGTTATATTATGACGTTTGTCATAAAATAATGCGTTCAATATATAGCACTTAAATTCAAGTCACTATATTTGATAATAATTTATCCTTGCCAATAAACTATGTTTAAAAAACTAGATAAATCCCAGTTTAAAGTAATAGGAGAAAAAGGTCTTCCTGAACATTACCCTATACCCAAAAATATAGCTGGTTTATTATTTTATATTCAAAGAAATTTAAACAAAAATACCGTTGTATATGCTATTAACAAGGATGCCAATGGTTATCTAAATGAAACCTTCCCCATGAAGGTGTTTTGGATTAAATATGACAACGGAGCTGTAATTGCTGAATTAAATAAGCTTCAAACAAAAGCTTTTGGCTACTCTTCAAAAAAAATTAATAATACAACATTTGAGTTTGTGATGGATTCACACAAACAACTCCGTTTTTTCATCGCTCAGAATGAACAAAATGAGTTTAACATTATTACAAAGATAAATTCTAAAGATGCATTGCTATCTAACATTTATGTTTATGCCAATGAATTTGGATTGTTTCCAAAAGTTGAATACATAGAGTTATACGGCAACCATATAGACAGTGATCTGCCCAGTTATGAAAAAATTCTGATTTGACTTAACCTATGACTGACTTAACGCAATTCGATAGACTCTCAAAACCATGGGTCAAATGGTTTATGATTTTATCCATCCTATATTGGTTATGGTTTGCAGTTGTCGTTGGCATAGATGATCTGAATATCTACTTCTATATAATGATTACCTTCTTTTTCTTCAACAGTGCGAGAACTAGGAAGTTACTGGTAGTATTTAGTCCCTTTTTCATTTACATGATACTCTACAGCTCCCTTAAGGTACTGCATAAGTTTAATGTTTTCACTATTCATATTGAAGATTTATACGAACTTGAAGTCAAATTATTTGGCATTTGGTATAATGGCAAAAAAGTACCTGTCAGTGAATATTTTGTTGAAAACCTCAACCCCTTTTTGGACTTTTATGCAGGTGCCAGCTATATCACTTGGGTCCCTTTTCCGATTTTGTTTGCCCTCATTCTGTTTTTTAGTAACAAACCAAAAATTGCGTTCAATTTTTGGGTATCATTCTTAATTGCCAACCTATTGGGATTTATCGGTTATATAACCTATCCTGCAGCTCCGCCATGGTACTATTTTGAGTATGGCAGTCAATTAATAGTTGATCTGAAAGGTAATGCCGCTGGTTTGGCTCGATTTGATGATATTATCGGTATGCCTATTTATAAAAACATGTACAGTGAAGGCACCAATACTTTTGGCGCTATGCCCTCAATGCATGCTGCATTTCCATTGCTTTTAACCTATTTTTCTTTAAAATTTGGCAAAAAGTGGATAACAATAGTTGCAATCATCAGTATGGTAGGTATTTGGTTTGGAGCTGTTTATACTGCCCATCACTATATTATTGACATAATTTTTGGAATTCTATGTGGTATTCTTGCAATAATTATCACAGAATCCCTCATAAATCGTAAATTTGCGGTTCGATGGTACGAATCAGCCATTGATTTTATAAGAAAATAGTCAAAACCACATGTTATGCTTAGACAAAAAATGTTGGCATATGATCTTCCCCAAAGAGTCCAAGAAATGGGATTCTACCCCTATTTTAGGGCAATTGAATCTGAACAAGATACAGTTGTTAAAATAAATGGAAAGGACATTTTAATGTTCGGCTCAAATAGCTACCTCGGATTAACAATTCACCCCAAATTAAAAGAAGCTTCAAAAGCTGCTATTGATAAATATGGCTCTGGATGTGCTGGATCAAGATTTTTAAATGGCACATTAGACATTCATTTACAATTGGAGAAAGAATTGGCTGAATTTGTTGGAAAGGAAGATGCATTGGTTTTCAGCACTGGTTTTCAAGTAAATCTTGGCGTGATATCTTCATTGCCTGGAAGACATGATTATATCATAATTGACGATTTAGATCATGCTTGTATTATTGATGGTTCCAGACTTTCGTTTGCTAAAGTGCTGAAATACAGACATAATGACATGGCATCTCTTGAAAAAGTGTTGTCAAAATGTGAGCCTGATAAAATAAAACTGATCGCTGTTGATGGTGTATTTAGTATGGAAGGTGATTTAGCTAAACTTCCGGAAATAGTTACACTTGCTAAAAAATATAAGGCTAATATTTTTGTTGATGATGCACATGGATTAGGCGTTGTTGGTAGAAACGGAAGAGGAACAGCTGATCATTTTGGATTAACAGATGATGTTGATTTGATAATGGGGACTTTCAGTAAGTCATTAGCTTCAATTGGCGGATTTGTCGCTTCTGATAAAGCAACTATCAACTACTTAAAACATAACGCAAGATCCCTGATTTTTAGCGCAAGTATTGCACCTGCAAATGCAGCCAGTGTATTAGCCGCTTTGGAAATCATGAGGGATGAACCTGAAAGACTTGAAAAGCTTTGGGATAATACAAGATTTGCAATGAAGCTCTTAAACGAATATGGATTTGATACTGGTCATACAGAAACACCAATCATTCCAATTATGATTCGTGATGACTTCAAAACTTTCCAATTAACAAAAGAACTGTTGGATCAAGGCGTTTTTGTGAATCCAGTTGTTTCACCAGCTGTCCCAAGTACTTCATCTTTAATAAGATATTCTTTGATGGCTACGCATTCTCATGACCAAATACAAGAATCAATTGAAAAAATATATTCAATTGCTAAGAATATTGGTGTATTTGAGCATCTGGCAAAAATGCAAGAGGTTTCATAATTTTTAGATTCCTAAAGAATCTTCTGTATAAAATTAACTCATTTTATATTGGTGTCATTTTAGTGTTTATTCATTTTGGGGAACACGGCAATTATAAATGTGAGTACATTTAAAAGATAAATTCTAAGCCAATAAACAGTATAATATGAGTCTCGTCATTAGAGAAGCCAATTCAAATAAAGACATTAAAAAGTTTATTGATTTTGCTCATGATCTTCATGCGAATGATAAAAACTATGTCCCCGAAATCTATGTAGCGCAAAGAGAATTTTTTGATAAAAAAAAATATCCTTTTTATGAATATGGTGAAGCACAATGCTTCCTAGCCTATGAAGATGATAAAATTGTTGGTCGCATAGCAGCTATTAAAAACAAGAGATATAATGACTATCACAATTCCAATATTGGTTTTTTTGGCTTTCTAGAATTTATCGAATCGAAAGAAGTCGCTCAGGCATTATTAGAAAAAGCTGGAGAATGGTTGTCTGATGAAAATTATGATTACTTGATGGGACCTACCAACTTTACGACCAACGAAACATCCGGTTTTTTAGTTGAAGGATTCGATACGCCACCTATGATTATGATGGCACACAACCCATCTTACTATGATGGCATCTTAAAAGAAATTGGCCTTAAAAAAGAAATGGACATGTTTGCATACATGATCTATTCTGAAAAAGCTTCAGACAAGTCAATCAAGCTTTCTCAAATGCTTGAAGAACGTTTAAAAAGGTCAAATATCACCATTCGAAATCTCAGCCTTAAAAACTTCAAAACTGAAGTAAAGAATATAAAGGAAGTGTATAATGAAGCTTGGGAGAATAACTGGGGCTTCGTGCCATTTACAGATCGTGAATTTGATCACATTGCTTCTGGATTGAAAATGTTAGCAGATGAAAAGTTTGCTTATATCGCAGAAGATGATGGCAAAATGATTGGCTTTTCAATATCTGTTCCCAATCTGAATGAAATCACAATTAACTTCAAAAAAGGTCGACTACTTCCATTTAATATTTTTAAAATCTTATTAAACAAGAAGAAGCTGAAGACCGTTAGAATCATGGCAACAGGAATCAAAGAAGCTTATCGAAGAAAAGGTATTGAAGCCATATTTTTTGCTAAGAATATTCTTGAAGCCAGAAAAAGGAAATTAATTGGAGGTGAAGCTTCATGGATTCTTGAAAGCAATCAAGAAATGGTTGTTTCAGCTGAAAAATTAAATGGCATTAAATATAAAACCTACAGACTTTACAACTATCCACTTAAAGGTTAATTAGGATTCCCAATGAGTAAAAAAGTTTTAATTACCGGTAGTAATGGTTTTTTAGGCAGCTTCATAGTTGAAGAAGCTTTAAAACAAAATTACCTTATACATGCAGGTGTTAGAAAATCAAGCAACCTCCAGTATTTAACTGATCCACGAATCAACTTTCTTTACTACGACTTTGATAATGAAAATAACTTAAGAGAACAACTGAGATCTCACAGATTTGATTATATCATTTTAAATGCAGGCATTACAAATGCTTTAAACCGCGAAACATACTTTAAAGTTAATTCAGGTTATACCAGAAAGTTCTGTAAGATATTGATTGAAGAAAATGTAATTCCTGAAAAACTTATATTCATTAGCAGTTTGGCATCTTACGGTCCAGCTGAGAATCAAGCAAATCAAATTCTAGACGGACAATCTGTTCCTCATCCAGCTACTTGGTATGGTGAATCAAAATTGCAAGCTGAGCAATTTATTCAATCTTATAACACCATACCCAGCATCATTTTCAGACCAACAGCTGTATTTGGACCTCGAGATACAGATATGGTAGCTGTTTATAAAACGATAAAAAGTGGTATTGAAGCGAAAATTGGCTTTGGAAATCAAGATCAATCTTTTATTTATGTAAAAGATCTGGCGCACTTAATCGTAAATTCACTTCAAGTAAAGGCCGTAAATAAAGGGTATTTTGTCTCAGATGGCAATATTTATCCGAGTAAACAATTATTTGATATACTAAAGAAAATCCTTTCCAAGAAAACAATTAAATTCACGATCCCAATTCCAGCCATGAAAGTTATAGCTGGAATAAGCGAACTCGTTGGAAAGGCCAGAGGGGTAACACCTTTGTTAAATAGAAATAAGGTAAAAGAATATTTTGCAAGGTCTTTTGCTGTAGATATTGATGACTTAAAAAAAGATTTTAACTTCGCACCAAAATATGACCTTGAGTCGGGTCTTCAAGAAACGATTGCTTGGTGTAAACAACAAAAACTACTATAGATAATATGGCTAAGAAAAGCACAAAAAACGTATTAGCTGCTCCAGCAAAAGGAAAACTTGGTATTCTAATGCCAGGAATGGGTGCAGTAGCAACAACTTTCATGGCAGGAGTTTTAGCCGTGAATAAAAATTTAGCTCAACCAATTGGTTCTTTATCTCAAATGGGAAGAATCAGAATTGGCAAAAGGACTAATAAGAATAACCAACCACTTATGAAGGACGTAGTGCCTATTCAAGATTTAAAGAAAGTTGCTTTCGGAGGTTGGGATATTTTTAGAGACAATATGTATGAAGCAGCAGTACATGCTGATGTACTAGACATCAACCTTCTTAATAAGCTTAAAGCACCATTATCTAAGATAAAGCCAATGAAAGCTGTTTTTGATAAGCAATATGTCAAAAAATTAGATGGCCCTCACGTCAAAAAGGGGAAAACTAAGATGGATTTGGCCAAGGCAGTTATGGCTGATATCAAAAAGTTTAAAAAAGAAAACAAGTGTGACAGATTGGTTATGGTTTGGTGTGGATCCACTGAGATTTACATTGAAGAATCTGCTGTACACAAAACAATTGCCGCATTCGAAAAAGGCTTGGAAAAGAACAGCAAATTAATTGCACCAAGTATGATTTATGCATATGCAGCTATTAAAATGGGAATTCCATATGCTAACGGTGCGCCTAACCTTTCTTGCGATGTTCCTGCACTTGTTGATCTTGCTAAAGAAACACAAACACCTATTGCAGGTAAAGATTTCAAAACAGGACAAACTTTAATGAAAACCATTCTTGCGCCAGGTTTAAAAGCCAGAGCACTTAAAATTGATGGTTGGTTTTCAACAAACATATTAGGTAACAGAGATGGAGAAGTACTTGACGATCCAGATAACTTTAAAACTAAAGAAGTTTCTAAATTAGGTGTATTGGAACAAATACTTGAGCCTAAGTTATATCCAGAACTTTATAAAGATTTCTATCATAAAGTGAGAATCAATTATTACCCGCCACGTGGTGATAACAAAGAAGGTTGGGATAACATCGATATCGCTGGTTGGTTAAATTATCCGATGCAAATCAAAATCGATTTCTTATGTAGAGATTCTATTTTAGCTGCACCGATCGTATTAGACCTAGCCTTATTTTTAGATCTGGCTAAAAGATCAAATATGTCAGGAATTCAAGAATGGTTATCTTTCTACTTGAAATCACCACAGGCACCTGCAGGTCGCTACCCTATTCACGACATATTTAAGCAATTACATAAATTAGAAAATACAATTCGCCACATTGGTGATGAGGATTTAATCACGCATTTGGGATTAGATTACGAATAAATGTGGCTTCATAAAGCTGTAACAACCGTTTTCGGTTTAGGATTTGCTCCTTTTGCACCAGGTACTTTTGGCGCACTTGGAGCAATTCTTTTTTATTATATTTTATTAATGTCCGGTATCGACTTGTCTTTACCTATTCTTATTTTTCTCATCGTTTCCATTACTCTACTAGGAGTTTACTCAACCAAAAAGGTAATTCCCGAATGGGGAGATGATCCTTCAAAAGTAGTAGTTGATGAATTCGTAGGCATCTTGGTCACAATGATTTTGATTCCTGTTACACACACCAATCTTTGGCTTGGTTTTATCTTATTTCGTTTTTTTGATATCTTAAAACCCTTAGGTATCAGGTGGGTTGATAAAAACCTAAAAGATGCTTGGGGTGTCATGCTTGATGATGTATTAGCAGGCGTCTATGCATGTATCTCGCTACACGCTTTGAATTACTTTTTTAATTTTTAATTCAGTTAGCTATCAGCAATGTACCTTTCATAAAATCCTTTTTCAGATCTCAAATTGGGGCCATTACTGCTACAGGAGTTGACATTTCTAGTCTGTTCATCCTAACTGAATATCTTAAAATCTATTACGTCATTTCTGCAGGCATTGCAAGCGGTCTCGGAGCCATCGTCAGTTTTACTATTTTAAGATATTGGGCTTTCGAAAAAAGAGATAAACCCATCATATCACAAATTTCAAAATACATCATTGTAAGTATTTTAATTCTGCTGCTAAACATGGGAGGTATTTATATTTTTACTGACATAGCAGGCTTCAATTATCTTATCGCTAAAATTATCATTGCTGTTTTAATTGGTGTTTTTATAAGCTTTCCATTATTCAGATATTGGGTGTATAAATAAAGATTCTCATCTATTTTTAACATCAGAATAAATTGCAAACTTGTATTTTTAGAATTCTTAACACTAAACAATGGAAAACGCTATTCAATTAGCAAACAGATTTAGGGAGGTTCTTTTAAATGGTAAGTGGGTCGCCAATACAAATTACAACGAGCAAATTTCTCAAGTAACGTTTGAGCAAGCCATTAAAAAAGTGGGCACACTCAATACAATTGCCTTATTGACTTACCACATCAATTATTACTTAGAAGGTGTGCTAAATTTTTTCAATACTGGAAAAATGGAAATCAGCGATAAATTCAGCTTTGAAATGCCCCCATTAAATCATGATTCTGATTGGATTCAATTAAAAAGTAATATTTTAAAGAATGCTGAAAATTTTGCGCTAGCAATAGAACAAATGTCTGATACAAAATTAGAATCTGTTTTTCTTGATAAAAAATATGGGACCTATAGAAGAAATATTGAAGGCATGATTGAACATTGTTACTATCATCTTGGACAGATTGTTCTTATAAGGAAAATGATTAATGATCAACCATAATCTCAAACCCACTTAGCAAACTGCAATCAGATATGATTAATTATCAATTAGAAAATGCAATTTAATTTTTACCACAACAATTTTTAATAATACTCATCTTGAGTTCTCGTATTAATAAATAAAGCTGCCAAAACACCAGGCGCCCAAGCGCAAAGCGTCAGCATAAAAACTATAAAAATAGAACCGCAACCTTTATCAATAACAGCTAAAGGTGGAAACAATACACAAATGATGGATCGGAATAATGACATTAAATTTTGTTTTAATTATGACTTTCAAACCAATAACATAATGTCTAATAATCATTGTTTCCAGAAAAGCGGTTATTAGATCAACTTAAGATTATTAAGGATTAATATCTTCAGTTTTCACAGAAACCTTGGAAGTGTTTTCTACTTCAGACCATGTTGACCAAATATCATCAACCAGTTTTTTAAAGGTTGTACTATCAGGAGTAAGATATATTTTGTCAAATAAGACATGCATCTCTCCTCTCAATTTCGGATAATCATCAGTAACTGATTTAGCTTTTTTCCAAGCTTCAATGTGATTTAAAAAAGCCTCTTTAAATGTAATTGGGCAATCTTCAAATGGTAAAGATTCTAACTTTTGTGTGTAATAATCTATTGTGAAACTTAACGATAACTTTTCACACATTTCATTCCTGATTTTACCAAGCTGGCTATCCACTAATAATACATGATCTATACAAGCTTGATCAGGTTCAACCTGTGTCTTATTATTTAAATAAGAATTTGTCTTACTTTGACATGATTGATTGAGCGTGAGTACGCCCAGAAATAATAAAAACAGACTGCTTAATTTTTTCATATAGCCTAAATATTAAAATCATTCTCCAGTATATGGTCTGCCTTGTCCAGTCTCACATAGCAACTTCAAACTTTCCATAAATCTGCCCCAATGAAAATTACAAACACCGTAATAATCTGTTTCATGAGCCCAATTTAAATGTGAAAATTTAAGATACGTTTCCCCTTCTAATTCTTCTAACTCAAACCTAACATCTGTTCCAATCCATTCTTTGTCACCATCTAAACATTTCCACAATACAAACCTGGGAGGATTGAGTTCAACAATTTTCATTTTATTAAAATACTTTTCACTAAAGCTGAAGTGATTAACAAATCCAACTTCTGGCTTTGCTGTTGCTTCTATAGTCCACCAACCTCTCAATCCTTCTTGAGTCGTTATTGCTTTATATACTTCCTGAAGCGTTGCTTTTATCACCAAATTGTGTCGTAAATTTGCCATACTTATCTGTTATTCCGCACTAATAAAAACTATCAAGATAATAAAGAGAACATACAAATGCTTAAAAACAATGTAATTTATCCTTGTTTTAATTCTAAAACGCCTAAAATTAATGTGAAAACTATTAGATTTTGAATTACCCAAATTTAAGTAATTGACTAAATTTGATAAACTTTACGCTAGGATTTGACTTCCTTCACTTTCAGTTGGCATTCTACAAGCGTCCCGCTTTCCGAACCATTTATACCTATTTTTTGCGATAAAATTATATACCCTATCACGAATGAATTTCGGCACTACTCGAAATATCAATACAGATTTCCAAAGACCATTTAAAGAAGAAATGGCTAACAATGCTGCATCAGACCTGTAATATGTTTTACCATCTTTTATATAAATAACTGTATCAATATTTTTTAAATCTGAAGCTGATAATGTAGAAGAAGCTGTTTTTCCTTGTAAGGAAGCGAAATATAATTTTCCAGATTTATCACGACTTATGAGAAAGTCAACAAACGAATTGCAAATAGTGCAAACACCATCAAAAAAAATAATGTTTTTATCGGTTATGATATTTGAATTCATACTATCCAATCAGATAAAATTCTATTAAATACATTATTACTTTTAAAACAAGGTTTAGATAAAAAAGATCTCATAATGAATAAGTCTATTGAATTATGAAAAATGAATGTGTCAGAGAAAGTTAATATTACTTATTTGCCCATGCAGATAAAATGGCCTCTTCTCTATTAAAAACAGTTTCCATATTCTTTAGATACTTATCCCTTCTTTCATTTGTGAGGGCATCAGATTGCCACCAATCATACGTATCCTTAATCGTTTGGGATAAAGGTCTGAAAGTTAATCCTTGCTCAAGCGCTCTCTTATTATTAATCTTGGCAGATCCAACATTATTACCTACAGGCATAATCCAAGGTACAATATGATGCACATTTTGCTCAATCAAGAAATCGTAATCATTGACATATGTAAATGTTTTTTCAGACTTAAAATCTTTTTCTGCAGCGTCAACAAATTGATACATAGTTTGAGAATTCTGTGGGCCTACAATATTATAGGTTCCGCTACTTTTTGACTCGGCCAATCTGATCATAAATTCTGCAGCGTCTCTAACATCTAAATATTGAACCTCATCCGCCTCCTTTCCTGGAACTAAAATATTTCCTCCTTGAGCAAGTCGCAATGGCCAATGAATGAATCTATCTGATTTGTCACCAGGTCCAATCATATAAGTTGGTCTTGCCAAAATCGTTCGGTCCTTACCAAATATATTTTTTGCTGCTAGTTCTGAATTTGTTTTCATGACGCCATACCAATACTCAATTTTCATTTCTTCATCTTCTATCCCCTCTGGTTCTTCCATTAGTAGCTCAGTATCTTCTCCTATATCATTCCCTAGGTAAGGATAATAAACACCGGTAGATGACGTATATAGGTATAGTTCAACATTATCCTTCAACAACTCAGCCGACTTATTTGTCCACTCAACATTACGACCAGAATTATCAATCACAACATCCCATTTACGATTCTCAAGTGCAGTTAAATTATCAGCCCTGTCACCTATCAGGGACTCAACCTGATCAAATAATGAAGTGTGAATAGTTGGTTGCGTCTTTCCTCTTGTAAATGTAGTAACTGTATGCCCTCGTTTTAAAGCATAAGCTATTTGGTGAGGACCTAAAAAACTGGTGCCCCCCAATATCAATATTTTTAAAGGACTGGGCTTCACTTCATCTGTTGGCTTTTTTGATTCCGCAGGTGAGGTACAACTTATCATCTTTGTGCCAAATAATGGAAGACCAACCCCTAGTAACAATCCTTTTTTAGAAAACTTTCTCCTTGTTATTTTCATAATTTAATATTTATAAAAAACTACTCAGACACTATTAAAGATTGACTCGCAATTTTTGTTCGGCCACTATTCACGGCAATTATATAGTGTCCTGCAGACAAGGTGGAAATATCAAAACTAAATTCATTAAGACCGCTTTTGATTGAAGTCGATGCATATAATTTATCTACTAAAGCTCCATTTTGATTGAATAGTAAAATTTCAATATCAGAACTTAATTCTCCAATTTCAAACGTCATTGAAAACCTTTCAGCTACTGGATTTGGGAATACTCTAATTTCATTATTTGAAATCTCTTGTTCTAAAACAGGAGTGGCAGTCGATGGTCTGGTCAGTTTAACTACCCAAGGCATGTTTACACGCGCAGAATTGCCATAGAATCCAGAAATCCAACAAGTTCCTGGATCCGAAAAATCTCGTTGAGAACCTGCATAGTCTCCCCATCTTTCTAAGGGACCGGAAATCATACCTATATAACCTTCTCCATCTTTAATACTTATGATGTCAGAGTAACCAAATACTGGGTCATAGTAAACTGCAGAGATTCCTGTATTCAGATTTTTAGCGGTATGCCCAAAAGTCAATATGACATCATTTTCACCTGGATCAATGCCTGTATGTGTAATACCTGGATATCCGATTTCAAATTCAGGACCAATTAAATGACGTAAATTTACATCTCGTCCACCTGAAACATCGAATATAGTTCCGTGATAAATACCGGCTTTATTGTTAGATAAGTTTCTTGTGTTACCCACAAATTGAATTTCATTATCTAAGTAAAACGCTTCAAGTACACGTGCATCGTTTGTTTGAAGTTCGCCAAAAAACATCTCTGCATTAGGTGGCACCCCATAAGCTACATCAGATATAAGCACATCAATTTCAATAGAGGTATTGGGATCATTTATCCCTCCTCTAAGTTCGACTAGAAAGAAAGTATCATTCTCTACTGAAAAATTTCTATTTGAAAGAAAGTAAGTACTGGCTTCCAGACTTTCGTCCGCACTTTCTACTGGACACAAGTTTCTAATAAAAGTACTCCCAGAAACAATATCTTGGTATAAATTAGTTACCAGAGGTACTCCAGCATATCCGTTCGTTTTATCGATTTGCCACAGAACCGTTTCAGCAAATCCAGTTTGCCAAGGTTGGTTATCAAAGATCAAATTTCCAGTTACAACTAAATCGGTTTGTGTCACATTTATCATTGGGTAATCAGTCCATGTGGTATCATTATTTGGATTGCCAGTCAGCTCGTAAACATGCCAATCCCCTGTTGCATCGTTAGTTGCTGAAAATGCTACTATGATATTCGTGTTTTCACTATCAGATCCATGTAGAAAAACAATAATGAATCTATCTGCTTCTGTATCATACAGTACTCGAGGATCAAAAAACCTATCTGGAAGATTTAATACCTCTGCCAATGATTCCAATGAAAAGCCAACCAAATCATCACCACCAGAAGACTTAATAGCTATCTGAGAATTCATAGCTGAAATGACTTGACCTCCATTTGTTGCTAAATGATTATCTAACGGTATTCCTACATCCGGAGAAATTAATCCCGAGAAGGAAGATATTGTTTCAGGTGGATTAACAATACTTCTCTTTGAAATGGGAAGATTATTGTTTTTAGGATGACTCAAGGTTAATCCTTCCTTAAGTTCGCTCAGATATTTTTTATATGAATTTCCAGATACTGCTGGTGCTTCCAAATTTTTTAGATTTATAAAATAAGGATCATCAATATCATTAAAATTTATTGTAGCGATTTTTTGAACACCTTCAAGTCTTTCTTTTTTAAATTCAACTTTTTGGCTATTTAAGCCTGTCAAAATGCTGATACTTAAGGCGATTACTGTTATTATTCTCATTTTCTATATTTGAATAAACTAAATTGGTTTAGGTCTAAATGTTTGATTAACATTTATAACGATAACCACGTGAATTTAATAAATTACATCTATTTATTAAGCAAGAACGATCAATTCAAATATTTAAACTTGATAAATTGTTCGTGATAACTTATATGAATGGATTTAAAAAGGTAGGTTGGCAAGATCAACATTGCCGCCTGTCAGTATAATACCAACTTTTTTAAAGGCAAACTTTTCCTTTTCTTTTAAGAGCGCTGCAAAAGGAACAGCTGAAGATGGTTCTACAATTATTTTCATTCTCTCCCAAATCAACCGCATTGCATTAATGATCTCTTCTTCTTCTACTCTGATAATCCTATCGACATGTTTTTGGATAATAGGAAAATTTATGTCACCTAGATGTGTCCTTAAACCATCAGCAATAGTATTAAATGTAATATTCTTTTCAATTTGACCACTTTGTAATGAGCGATAAGCATCATCAGCTGCCATGGGCTCTCCAGCAATCGTAATACATTCCGAACCAAAAGATTTTACAGAAAGAGATGTTCCAGCTAAAAGTCCACCACCACCAACTGGTACCATAACAACTTGAAGGCCATTTATTTCTTCCAATAATTCTTTTGCTGTCGTTCCTTGTCCGATAATAACATTTAAATCATTGGAAGGATGAAGAAATGAAGCACCCGTTTCATCTGCTATACTATCAGCAGTTGCTTTTCTCGCTTCAATTGTAGATTCACATTCAGTGACTTGCCCACCATATCCAAGTACGGCTTCCTTTTTTACTGAGGGCGCATTTTCTGGCATCACTATATAAGCTGGAATATTTAATGAACGTGCGCTTAAAGCAACCGCTTGTGCCATATTTCCTGAAGAATGTGTGACCACACCTCTTTTTTGTTGTTGTTCTGATAATTGTAAAATAGCATTGGTGGCGCCCCTCATTTTAAAGGCACCCATTCTTTGAAAATTCTCACATTTAAAATAGACTTCCGCACCCGACAGTTTATTTAAATAGGTCGAGGTCATCACTGGTGTATTGTGAATGTAAGGTTTAATTCTATTATGACAATCTTCTATTTCTTGCTTGTAATTATGCACACCTTATAATTTAAGATTTCTTTTATCAGTTTTCGTTTTCGTAGAATATCTTATAATATTTTCGGCCATCATCATCGACACCTTTTTCAATCATGTTTCGATTACCATGAATATAAATGTGAAAGTTTTTATCCAACTTCAAAACCGATTTGAATATACGTGATTGATTCTTAACAGCTGCGGGACTAACGTCAAAGTTGTCGTACAATTGTACTTGGTTTTCTTCTTGGTAATCTTTTTTGTATTGCCCAAATTCCCTTTTTACTTTTTCCTCATCACCAAAAAGTGAATCCAAATAATTTGATTCATCAAAACTTTCTTCTTGCTTTAGATATGACTGAGATGCATTCAAAATATATGCTTCATCTGCTTTGTCAAGGTCATACAGAGGCTTCAGCCTGTCGTTAACGAATGCCTTGGTTGCTTGGATGTAAACTTTAGTTTTGTAATAATCATCTGATCTGCTTTCAACATTTAAGAAATCTTGTCTCCAATAGAGTGCTTCCCTATTTCGATTAGACTTATCCATGACACATAATTTGAAACCATCTTCTTTTTCGGTATTAAAAATAACGCAAGCTTTATCCAACTTATTAATATTTATCCCTTTTTGGTGATCGATATTATAATGATCATTTCGTTGGGTCAGTTTTAAAAATGAATCCTTAGCTTCTGATTTAAAAATAATTATAGCTGAGACCAATTCATCATCGACAATAACATCTTCTATATAACTCATCATAAAATCACCTGATTTGATATTGGGATGTACTGATTGATTATAAAGGTATTTTGCTATTATTTGAGACTGCGCATGCAATTGATTGGGATCGTCAAAGATTTCACTCACATATTTATACACAGGATTCATTTCAATGTCATCCTCCAAAAATGTGAAGCTGAAAAATTCTGGTTCCTTAAAGTTTTCGAAATAATAATGAAGCAGAAGATTCTTTAAATTGTCATCATTGACTTTGACAGACGTTGGAGATATTTTAATACCTTCAGATTGGGCATGATCGCCGATGTAATGGATTGAAACTTCATCAAACTGCGCATTTTCATAATTTATCATTTCTCAAATTTAGTTTGTAAATATAACAATGATTTAAATCCAAAGAAAAAGCCTTGTCTATAATTCAGACAAGGCTTCTAATATATGTTTGAGGTACAGATTATTCCTCCTCGTCTATTGAAATTGGCTCAATCATTGGCAATTCCATCAAAAGAGATTCTTCGGTACTGATTGACATCATACCAAGAAATCCTCCTGAAGCTTTAGCTACATGCTTAGCGAAAGATTTGTATGAATGATACAACTCATATGCCACCGTGTTATCAAGACATGGCAAAATAGCATTGACTTGTTCTAGTTTTCCAGACAACATAGCTGTGGCTTCATTTTTATCTTCTGGTAAGTTTTTCATCAACCCATCTAAGGTGTCAGAGAATTCTTTTCCTACTTCTTCGTAAAATGCATTTAAAAATGAAGGATTGTTATAAGATCGAATTTTGGTCAATTTTTGAGCCCATTCTGTTTCCCTTTCATCGATTTTTCCATCTGCATTTGCAATTATTAGGGTTATCCAAGCAATAGCATCTTTTAGTATCCCAAATTCTTGATCGTTTAATGCTTCAAAACCTTGTGTCATAATTATTTAAAATAATTTAAGCCAATTTTGATATCGGCAAAGTGAATAATAATGTAAAATTAATAATTTAATCTGAGTCCGATAGAGGGTATTATAGGTAGTTGATTGACACGCTCAAATCTTACTCTGTCGAAGTAAAATATATTATCGCGATCATAAGCATTTGTTACACTTACCACGGCTTCAACATTAAGATTATCAGTCATTTCAAAAGTCTTTTGAATTGAAGCGTCTAATCTGTGATAATATGGCAACCTTCCACCATTTCTTGTATCTGAGTATATAATACCGACATTATCTGGATTTGATGTGATGTAATCGCTGCCAGGGCCTTGTTCAAGATTTAACTGATTGAAGAAGGCTTGAGTTTTAGTAAAAGGAAATCCTGAACCAAAATTCCATCTAATACTGGCTTGCCAATCCATATTTTGACCAAAACTATATGTGGTTAAAAAATTAATATTATGTCTTCGATCATAGATGGTAGGAAATTCTTGCTCACCGTCAAATCTGTCTACAAATCCCAACGTATAAGTTGCCCAAACATAAAACGAAGGTGTTTCAAATTTAGCTGAAAAATCGACACCATAAGCTTGTCCCTCCTCCGTAGAATAATCAGACTGCAAGTTGCTGGTTTTATTTCTATTGACAACAATCAACTGAGGAAAGTCCTTTATATATCCTTCTACATTTAATTGTAAATGATCGGAAATATCTTGTTCAACACCCAAAATTAAATGACGAGACTTCTGTAGTTTAGAACTTACTCTTTCCCCTTCAAAATTGTTAAATTGAGATTCTGGACCGGATAGAAATCCAGTAAATAAACTGACAACATCTCTTTCATTAGATGTGCTGATAACATTCTGTGTATAAAATCCAGCTGCCGCTTTCACCCTCGTTCTTTCAGATACATTCCACTTCAATCCCAATCGTGGCTCTAATGAAATTTCACCTAACGAAGCATAAAACTGAGTTCTTAAACCAGGCTCAAAAACCAACTTTTCCCATGACTTTCTAAACTTTAAAAAGCCTGACATTTCTGTTGTATTTTGAAATTGGTTCAATCCCAAACCAAATGGATTAACAAAATTAAACTCAGTTCGGATACTCTTTATTTCTAATCCATATTTAAGAGCGAATGAATTACCAAAGTAATTGAAATCTAATCCGAGTAAATATTCTCTGATTAAAGATGAACGAGGATCATCATCTCCTTCAATAATTGATACATCATATTTTGAATACCCTACTATCCCGTTTAACGTTAAAGAACTGGCATTAGGTAAGAGGTCAAAGGTCATACCACCACCTTCATTACTCCAATCCACTCTTGACACAAGTGGATTATCAAATGTGTCATCAAATTTAAATCCAAAGAAATTAAATTTACTTCCGTTTTGTGTCACAAAAGACAGCTTACCGTAAGTATCTGAAAAACCAAATGGTAAACCTATAGTATCATTTACAGAAGCATATGAATAAATTTCTTTTGAAGTATTCTCAATGATCGATTGCTTCGTTGATAATACAAAAGAAATACTTCCACTATCATCTTTCAATTTAACTAGTGGTCCTTCGAATAATCCTTTCACCATAAATGGACTAGCAGATAATTGCCCCCCAAATCTCTTTTTATTGCCTTCTCGAGTAGAGATATCAATAATAGCGGAAATCCTACCGCCATATTCTGCATTAAAACCGCCTGTCAAGACATCTACGTTTCTGATGAGCTCAGTTTCAAATGTTGAGTAAAATCCAATTGAATGAAATGGATTATATATCGTCAATCCATCTAAAAGTATTTTATTTTGAACTGGTGATCCACCTCGTATGTAAACTTGTCCTCCTTGATCTCCAGTTGATATGATCCCAGGTAAAACCTGCAAGTACTGCAAGATATCTGCATCGCCACCAGTTGATGGCAAGGCTTTAATCTGTTTTTGACTTACTCTTAATTTTGAAACACGCACCTCTGTTCTGGCTTGTTCTCTATCACCAGAAATATTTATGACCCCTAAGTTAATGCCTCCAGAAGTCATGTTTATTTTGTAGTAATTTATCTTCGGTGATTTAAATTCAACTTGCGTTGTATTGTCTTCGTATCCAATATAACTGACTTTTAAATCATAGTTTCCTAGAGGAATTCCTGCCAGAGTAAACAGACCATTTTCATCAGTATTTGTTCCATATGTTGTGCCATCCAAAACTACATTTGCAAAAATGACAGGCTCACCTGATTTTTGATCATAAACATGCCCACGAATACTTCCTTCTTGTGAGAAAAGTGAAAAAGAAACAAAAAAGAAAAGGATAGAAAGATTAAAGATTTTACTCATTGCCTCAGCTCAATTATACAATATTTAAATTCAATACGAAATTTCGCCAAAAGTACACATAATACTTATCTAAACGATCTAATTGAATTACTTCTTACAAGACATTTTGGAATAAATTATGAATTAAACACCAGATCTTATAGCTATTGCGTTTAATCTCAATATCAAATCTGGATATATTCAATTACATATCTCTCAGAGACTCAAAAAATACGATTAAACGTTTCCTGTCTTCATCAGTCAACTTAGCCTCTTTATGCGCCCAAGTGTAGCTTTTAATGGGCATTCTCTCTTGTTCCAACACTTCAATACATTCATCAATTTTATGTCTCCTTTTCGGGGCATCATACGCTTGCCAGACAGAAAAATTTAAGTGTTGAAGTCCACCTTTAATATGGCCTTTGATCCACCAAGATATTGGTTCGATATTGGTATACCAAGGATATTTTGAACTGTGCGAATGACAGTCGACACAAGAATATTTTAACATGGTATTGACATCCTCGGGAACTTGAACAGTTGAGAAAAAATCTAATTTTTCATCTATTGGAGGGTTGGTTTTATCGATACTAAAAACCTGCATCACAACAAGGATTATTAATAAACCAACAAGTATATTTTTAAGATTAAGCTTTTTCAAAAGTAATTTTTAAGCAAGTTAAGAAAAATTAAAAGGAGATCAAATTAGAGGTTTAATCTATAATATCTTTCAAGAAAGGAAGTTCATTTCTATATGCGTCTTGTTCAGATTTAATAATATCAGAGTTGATCAATCCCTCAGCACCATTTATTGACTCAAGAGTCTTCCCTGTAAAATCGTGAATAGTCGACCACCCTTGATATGTATTGTGCCAAGCATCTTCACCAATGCAATTTGATCCTATCACAAAAGATTGGTTTTCAATTGCGCGCGCTTTCAATAATGTTTTCCACGCTTCAATGCGCTTGTCTGGCCAATTTGCAGAATAGATTAACAGATCATAGTTTGTTTTATTTCTACTCCATATAGGAAATCTAAGATCATAACAAATGTTAATCGAAATTTTCCATCCTTTATATTCAAAAATACCTTTGTTGTGTCCTTTTGTAAAATACCGATCCTCTCCAGCATATGTAAACAAATGCCTCTTATCATAAGTGGCTATAATCTCTCCATCTGCAATGGCATATGAGCGATTATAATAATGTCCATTTTCATTTACAATTAAAGAACCAATTACCAAAGCTGATTTTTCAACACTCCATTTTTTCATGGCGTTAATACCCAAACTGGTTTTTACTTTGAACAAATGCGCTTTCATTGTAAATCCAGTTGTCCACATTTCTGGTAAGACGATAATATCAGTTTTTGAAGATTGGGCTATTAGGTGATGACAGTGCTCAACATTTAATTCTGGCTGGTGCCATGTTAGTTTTGGTTGAACGGATGTTACGGTAATTTTATCCATATTATAAATGGCTAGTAGTCATCAAATATTTTTCTTGCATTTCTATTAAAACCATCCGGCATATTGCGAGAGTCTATAAAATTATTTGGTTGATCCTGATAGGCGTCACTATACAATTCTAATTCCCAACGAGGATTGTTTCTTTCTCCGCGACATGTTGAATGCAACAATATAAAATCATTAGTCACCAAAGATGGATTATAGAATAAGAATCGAACGTTCGTTTGTTGCGTTTCTGCCAAATAGTTGTAAATCCATATCTCATATGGTGGTGCAGTAGGCTCATCCTCAACAAAAATGACGTCATCTGGTTTCCCATATTTTAAAAAGTAATATCCTCTGTGTGTTTCAAAACCATGACCAACATTGTTAGCATAAGTAATATCTACAGCTTTTGCAACAGTCATATATTGCTCGTATATCTTCTTCATATTATCTGTAGAAAATGAAGACCAAAAATTATATAAGAAATAGCGCTTTGGCAAAAGGTCTTCATTTCTTATAATTTGATTGATCAAGTCACTTCTTAAATTTCCTACTCGAGGAAAAATAGCCTTCAATCCATAATTCAACTCATCGCCATCAAGCATATGAACAAAAGATGTTTCAAATGCTTTGTCTCCTTTGAAATTTTGACGATAATCTTCTACTGGATTATAAATGGCAAAATGGGCAAAATCTGAAGACACAAGCGACCTGTCTTTTTTATTAATTTCAAAATGCAATTTATAATTACCACTCTTTAACTCGCTGACATCAAATTCAATTAACAACGGTTCGAAAGCTTTGGGTTCAATTTTTTTATAACCAGTTTTGGAATATGCTTCAAATCCTGACTTATCGAGATTTTCAACAAAATATTTTATAAAATAAGTATCATCAAAAGATAATTCAGCATCATATATTTCTGTATAAAAAATCAAAGTTTCGATATTATGATCCAGTAAGTTGTAAGCCAAAGGTTCAAACTTAAATGATGCCTTTTGGAAAGGGAGGCTTGTTTCCAGTGTCCCGACTTCAGTTAGAAATAATAAGCTTGAATTAGATACTTTAGTCTTTGAAAAGTTTACTTCAATTTCTTTATCAAAGTTAAACGTATCCAATGGATTATTGAGATCTATGAATTGTAATTTAAGATTGTAGAGACCATCTTCAATCGCAAATCTTTTCATATCCCAATAATCAACTTGCTCTTCTAAAGATGGACTTTGAATGTTATATTTTTCCGCAACAACAATTTGATCATCTTTTGAAATTAATACAAGGTACTCAAGGTTTGAAATGATGAGACTACTATCAACCTTCTGACTTATCCATTGTACTGATTCGGCATTAATGCGATTATATATCTCGATGTACGGATTAGAATTGTTTTTATAAATAGAAGTTGAAACACTTACTTCAAGTGAAAATAAGTTAAGACTGAGAAATGTAAACACGATGCAAAATAGAATGCATTTTGAATTATTCATTCGATTCTTTTTTTACAGAAGTAAATTTGAAATCAAAGTTTTTAATTTCTGTTTTCAAAATCAATGTGTCTGTAGTCAAAAATCGGACAGTAAATACAGATTTCTCTGGGTTCATGACACTTATTTTTCTGCCATCGAAAGAATATGGAAAGGCCTTGGAGCCATTTAAAAAATTACAAGAAAATGTAGTATCGGTAATATAAAACTCTGAATTGGCTAAAGATTTGGCAATCCTATTATTTCTAGTTGATTCAAGAACTGTCCAATCACCAATCATATGTTCAACTATCGAAGCCTTTTTAGCTGGATCTATATCTGTTTTACATGATTGGAAGCCAAAAAACAAAACAAAAAAGCAAAATATTATTCTCACTATTTCTTATTTATATCAAGTCATAAATTTACTATAATTAAAGTTATCTTCTTATCTATGCTGACAGAATAACATTAAAAAAAAACATAACTCATTATGAAGAAGTTCGTTTTCATAACAGGTGTTTCATCTGGTATTGGACTGGATGCCACAAAAGCTTTGCTTTCAGAAGGATATGCTGTCATTGGCACAGTTCGAAGTGTTGAGGATAAGGTCCGATTAGAATCAGAATTTAAAGATGATTTTAAAGCTGTCATTTGTGACATAACAGATGACATTGGCTTAACGAAATCAATAAATCAAGTAAAAGAATATCTAGGAGATAGATCATTGTTTGGATTAATTAACAATGCAGGCATTGTCAAAGCTGGACCTTTAAATATGATTTCTGATGATGACTTCAGTTATCAAATGGAAGTTAATTTGATCGCTACTAGAAAAGTGACGAATAAGATAATTCCGATGTTGAAATCAAATAAGAATTTGAAGCCGCGAATAATATTTATAAGCTCCATTTCTGGTGTCTTTGCTGCACCATTTAATGGTCCTTATTGTATTTCTAAGCATGCACTCGAATGCATGATAGATATTTATCGACGAGAACTAAAATATCTGGGTATTCAAGTTATCGGCATCCAACCTGGGCCAATAAAGACGGAAATATGGCGAAAATCTCTTGGCTCCCTCAACCAATATTTAGGTGGGCCATATGATAAGATGCTTAAGAATGCGGATCATATAATTAAAAGCACAGAAAAAGCTGCATTAGATGTAGAGGTTATCAGTCAAAAAATACTCAAAGTGATGAAAATGGAACATCCATCCCATAGGTATATGATACGCAAAGGCAAAGCTTTGTTTAAGCTGATATCGTATTACACCCCAAAGCATTGGGTAGATAAATTGATTTGGAAAAACTTGGAAAAAGAGAATCCGAAGAACTACAGACCAGTTTAAGACTTTTTAGAATAAGATCTTTCCTTGATTTTGGCTTTTTTACCAACAAGCTCTCTTAAGTAGTATAGTTTTGCTCTTCTTACTTTACCTCTTTTTAAAATCTTGATTTCATCAAGAATAGGAGAAGAGAAAGGGAAGATTCTTTCTACACCTACACCATTTGACATTTTTCTAATTGTAAATGTCTTTGTAGCACCTACGCCATTTATTTGGATGACATTGCCTTTAAAAGTTTGAATTCTTTCCTTCGCACCTTCAATAATTTTATATGAAACAGCAATGTTATCACCTGGTCTAAAATCAGGTATATTTTTGTTCTCAGTTAATTGATCGTGCACGTAATTAATCAAATCCATGGTCAGTATGCTTAAAAATTTTTAAATAGGAGCGCAAAGATATATTATTTTGATAATAAATACCCGAATTACATACATTTTTTAGAATAATTGTATGTTCTGGGTTGCCGGATCATAAAACTCTCATTTTCATAGCGTTAGGTTGTCAATGTATCTTGATATACTACCTAACAAGCGTTACATGTCCTTCCAATAGCTTTTTCTCACCTCGTGGATCAACATACGTGGTTTTATAGATATATACGCCTAGCGGCGAATTTGGTCCAGAATTATTAATTTGACCATTCCATCCGACATTAGGATCCATCGAGCTAAAGACAACCTCTCCCCATCGGTTATATATGTTCATTGTATAATCCGAAATCGCTACCAAGTAACCTTTCCCCTTAAATTCATCATTTTTGCCATCACTATTTGGTGTAAATGCATTAGGCATATACAAAGTCGTCAATGGCTTAACATCTATTGTCTTAACAATTGTATCAGGACAGCTGGTAACTGGGTGAAAGACAGTCAATTTTACATCATACAATCCTGTATCCGGAAACGAAAAGGTCGGATTCTGAATCAATGAACTTCCAGCCTCTCCAAATTGCCACTGCCAACCAGCAGCATCAAAGGATAAATCTGTAAACGCAACGTTGTCTGTAAAATTGTTGATTTCATCTGGAGAAAAAGAAAAATCTGCAATTGGTGAATCAAGTACGCGAATCCATGAATCGAAAGATCTGCTTACTGTACAACCAATGGGAGATGTAATATCAATTGAAACAGAGTATACTCCAGCATCAGAATATGTATGCGTAGGGCTTATTTCATTGACTGTTGTGCCGTCACCAAAATCCCAAATAACATCATAAGTAGAATCAATTGGTGTCGATAAATTATCAAAAAAGATATCTGAAGGTAAGCAGCCAACAAAAGTCGTTGGTTCAATGACTATTAATTGAGGGACAGGGAAGTAAGGTACTTCTTTTTCAATTATGTCTACACATTCATTGGTATCTTCAACTTGAACAGATACCGTCTTTGATCCTGGTTCTGGAAACTGGTATAATGGATTTTGAATAGCAGACATTTGACCACCACCAAAATCCCACTGAAAATCTATTATACCACCAGGGTCACCTGTTACGGAAAGATCAGTGAAAGAAACTGGTCCTGCTACACATGTATCGTAATCAAAATTAAAATCAGCCGTGATACTAGGAAATATGTTAACTCTGAAACAAGCTGAATCAGCACATTGTGTTCCTTCATTTAAAATCATCCTTCCTTCATACTCTCCTATTCCAGGAAAAGTAATATCTACATCTCTTACAGCAGGCCCGCCAACAATATCATCTAATACTGATCCATCAGGATTATAAAATGTCCAATGGTATTCAAAAATTTGACTTGGAATTTGGCTGTCATTTATAATTCTAACAACATTTACTCCACAAGAATTAATCTCAAAATTTGTACAGTCATCATTTGGGTCAGAAGGCGCCACTTCTTCATAATCAAATTGTGCGATCACATTTGAAACACAAGTGATTATATTAAATTGAAAATCTCTGCGTATCGTACCAATCAAAACATTATTACGATACTCTTCTGCGCATACACCTACTACATATTGACCAGTTAGCGTTGGAACCCCTGAAATAATACCAGTTAGATTATCAATTGTTACTACTGGATTACCACCTAAAGGCGCAGCTGCGGTGAAAGGCGGCTTGAAGCTAACATTTTTAAAAGGCGGTGGACATTGACTTGAATTGGGTCTAACGCAATCGCAACATCCTAATTGCATTTCTAAATTGGCATCAAATGTACCTCCTGCTTGTGAAGGTGAACAAAAACTGTATCTGATAACATCACCATCAATATCAGTTGCAGAATCATCAAACTCAAAATCTCGATTTGCACACAAAAACAAAGGAGGGAAATCATTAAATTTTGGACTGCTGTTACCTATTTCTTGGGCTTCTGGTGAAATGGTAATTCTAAATGCTGCTCCAGTATCTCCAGGATCAAAAATATTTGTTATCGAATTATTTCTACAACATCTTTGATAAGCTATTTGATAAGACCTGTTAATTACTGGAAAAGTATATTGAAAAGTATAAGTTGTTACTTGTGTCCCAACATTTGTCGGCTCTTGTATACATGGATTATCAATCAAAGGAATATTCCCTACTGGACCAGGGTTCGCCGTCATTTCATCTATCCAAAACCAAGTGCCTCCTGCATTTTCTTGATATATTCCGAATGCAGCTGGTGCATCAAATTGAGCCCCTCCACTGAATTGATCTCTGTACATATTAAATTCCAACAAGTAAGTCACTCGCGTTGAATCAGCATTGAAGGAAATAAAAGTATAACTGGCGTCACCTCCAACAATATGTGCTGCTTGGTTTTCTGTTATACTAATAAATGTGATTAAAAAGAAAGCGTATATTTTAATTTTCATATACTTCAATGTTATTAAATTTCAATACGCAAGATAAAACTACTTCAACTTATATGTAATAATAACTGACTTATAAATTAATTAATTGTCAAAAAAGTTATATTTCCTAAGACATTTATAAAATTTAATAGAAATTTCTTGCGTTAATTACCCTAATTAATATCATGAAACAACTTCTATTAAAGCCAGTATTGATTAACTGATATTAACTATGACTAACGAAAATCCAGTTTTATCGCTTTATGCAAAATTACTTAGATGATCTAAATTTCGTCGCTGACTTATTACTTGACAACAAGGTAATACTCTCTCCTACCGATACCGTATGGGGATTAGGTTGCAATGCCATGAGTCAAATTGCAGTGAATAAGATTTATGAAATCAAACAAAGGGATTCTGATAAGCCATTTATTTTGTTGGTTAATAGTATTGAACAACTTAAGAAGTATATAAAACATGTTCATCCAAGAATAGAAACATTAATACATTTTCACCAAAGACCACTCAGTATTGTTTATGAAGCCAATGGTCATCTTCCAACTTATTTAAAGAATAAAGATAACACAGTGGCGATTCGAGTGACGAAAAATCAAATGCTCATTGATTTAATTAATAAAATAAATCAACCTCTTGTATCTACCAGTGCTAATATTCAAGGATCGCCCACACCTAGTAAATATGAAGAAGTTCAAAGTAATATTTTAGAAAAAGTGGACTATATTTTCAAGAGTGAAAGAAAATCTCAGGATTCCAATCCGCCTTCTATGTTGATCAAGTTTGATGAAGAAGGTGAATTAATTTTCCTCCGCAAGTAATGCCATTGTGGTTTTCTGATTATTGATAAATTTTAATGCCTCATTGACATAGGCGTCTTTCGCATTAATGGCATCAAGGTAAGCTGCTTCTCCTTCAGAAATTCTAATATATCTCGCCTTCAGAAAATCTGAAAAGTCCATATCGCAACCGTTAGTTAATTCTTCGTATGCGTCTCCATAAGTATTAAGAATAAAACTTTTAAAGGCATCAGTATTCAAAACTTCTAATTCTATATCATCACTTTTAGCTTTAACCATCTCATTGATGATGTAATAATCTGCATAATCTTTCATACTATAACAATACTCGCTGAGTGTTGCATCAACAGTAACGTCAGGTATTATCCCTCCACCACCTGCCACTTCTCTTTCAAGGAGTAAGGTTTTGTATTCGTTGCTGTCTAAATGAAAACTCTTATTAATATTTTGATATGATTTTTGGATCAGTCTTCCACTTGGTGTGTAATATTTTGCAATAGTCAACCTAAGTGCACCACCATTTTTAAGCGGGAATATCTCTTGCACCAAACCTTTGCCATAACTTTGTTTGCCAATAACGACCCCTCGATCCCAATCTTGAATTGCACCCGCCAAAATTTCACTTCCAGAAGCAGAGTATTCATTTATTAAAACAGCAATTTTTCCAATATTAAAAAAGCTTTTTCCTGTTGAAAAGTATTCCGCTTTTTTTCGATTTAATCCTTCTGTGTAGCAAAGCAACCGATCTTTATCTTCAAACAGTTGTGAAAGAATACTGATAGCCTCAGGTAAAAAACCTCCTGGATTATCTCTAAGATCGATGATCAAATTCATTCGTTTTTTATCTCCGATCAAAGTTTCGATTGACTTCATAAATTGCTCATAGGTATTTGAGCTAAATCTGGTCATTTCTAAATATGCTGTTTGCTCGTCTATCAGATAAGAATTATTCGCTGAAGACATTTCAATCGTTTTTGGATTGATTTTTATGATCTCGTTTTCTTCTGAATCGACATGTTTTAACATGATACTGATTTCTTTGTCAGCATTATTTTTAAAATAAGATCTTATCGTTGAGAATGGCGTATTGTTGCCAGCTATAGTATCTCCATTTATTTGTAAAAGGGCATCTCCTACTCTTATCCCTGCCTTTTCAGCAGGACCTTCCTCTAATAATCTGCAAATAAAAAAGGTATCTTTTAACATCAAGGTTTCAATGCCAATTCCATTGTATTCTCCCTCCATTTTTTCATTATGATCTTCCCATTGATCAGGAGAGATATAACTTGAATGCGGATCTAATTGTCTTAAAATGTGTTTGATCGCATCAACAGCTATAACGTCATGATTTAAACTGTCGACGTAATTGGTTTCTATAAACCTGAGAATCTCTTCTATCCTTCCATCTTGATGAGAAACATTTTGAGACGATCCATTTTGAAAATTGATCAGTGAGTAATCATTATTGTTAAAATTCATATTATAACCAGCCAATAAGCCAATCGCTGCTGAAATCGCGACCAATAATGGTTCCCATACTCTATACTTGACTTTGTTATGCTTTTCTGGCATATCGGATAATGATGTTATTTTTTTAAAAGAATAAAGATATATTAAATGACAAATTTGTTATTGTATTGTTCAGTTTAAGTTAAAGTCAAATCGAAAGAAAGTCTGAAAAATTTATAAAAAGAATTTAATCAATTATCGCTTTTTTAAATAAAACCTAAAATAAACTAACTTTGCATCTCTTTTAATAGATAATTTCTATTCAAAACAGTTAATCTAATGAAAAAAGTTTTTGTTCCTGACGATATTGATTTAAAAATTCTATCCATTTTAATGGTAGATGCAAAGAAAACATATGCTGAAATTGGCAAAGAGCTTTTTATTTCAGGTGGTACCGTTCATGTAAGAATAAAAAAACTCATGGATGCTAATGTTATTCTAAATTCTCAACTGAAAGTAGATTATTCTAAATTAGGATATGACATCACTGCTTTTTTAGGAATGTATCTTGAAAAAAGTAAGTATTATGATTCTGTTTCTCAGCAACTGGGTGAAATTCCAGAAATTTTGGAAGCACATTACACAACGGGTACTTATAGTATTTTTGCTAAAGTTATTTGTAGGGATACAGATCATTTGAGAGACATTATTTCTCACCAGATTCAGCAAATAAATGGAATTCAGAGAACAGAAACATTCATATCGTTACATAATAGTTATGAGCGTCCGCTAAAGATTACCCTGAGTAGCGACTCATAATGTAAAACACTTTACATAATACTGTCTACTCTACTATCAATGGAGTATTTACCTGATCCAAGTAGGTATATTGATAAAAATCCAAGCATATATATTAATGCTGGTTCTTTTGAGCCCCCATCCGCGCTTTGCATAAACCATGGATCTCCCGAATGAATAACAAATGCGGCAATCAACATTGTAATGATCATTGGTAATGCAGCCAATCTGGTTTTGTATCCAATAATAATCATTATACATGCTATGAATTCAGCTGCAACGGCTAAAATTAAAGAGATTTTAGGGGGCATTCCCAACACAGAAGGAAATCTTATTTCACCGCCTGCTAAAAGCATATTAAATTTTGATAACCCATGGCCCAGTAACATATACAGACCGAAACCAAGCCTCAGAACCAAAGCAGCCAAGTCAGGGTATCGAATAATCATCATCCGCCACAGACAATTTGAAGTTCAGAAATTTGAGAAGCCCACAAATCCATTTGTTCTTGCTCCTCTCCTTTTTCACAAAAATCAGTGATTTCTAAAATCGTTTGGCGCGTTATATCTGATTTATACATTCTAAATTCGAAGTACTCGTCAGCAGACTCGTCTTCAATCCATTTAAATTTTAGGCGTTCTTCTTCTATATCATCTATAAGGATGGCTTCTTCGTCAGAACCTTCCCATGTAAACGTATATATATCATCATTGATATCAACGCCATCGCAAAACCAACGGACTAAATTTTCAGGGGCTGTTAAAAACTGGTAAATTATGGCGGGTGAAGCTTTGAATATAAACTCCATCTCTATTTTCACTCTACTCATTAATTAGTTTGTTTATTGATACTTTGTATCTCGTATAAGCGCAAAATATATATTTTAATTCCTTCAAATAAAAAAAAAACGAAGAATATTTTCAAAAAGAGCCATAAATAGGAGAAAGTTTGCTACATTTTCCTTTAGAATGAGATTTGGTCTTGCGATTAAGCAAGGATAATAATACTTTTGGCAATTGTAATTCGATTGCTAAAATAAACCAGAGGATGAGGCAACTAAAAATAACTAAGTCAATTACTAATAGAGAAAGTCAATCTCTAGAAAAATATCTACAAGAAATAGGAAAAGTTGACCTTCTAACACCAGAAGAAGAAGTAGATTTAGCAAAAAAAATTAAAGAAGGCGATCAAGAAGCCTTAGAAAAACTTACAAAAGCAAATCTCAGGTTCGTTGTTTCTGTTGCGAAACAATATCAAAATCAAGGCTTATCTCTTAGTGACCTTATCAATGAAGGGAACTTAGGGCTTATAAAAGCAGCTCAACGATTTGATGAAACCAGAGGATTCAAATTTATTTCTTACGCTGTATGGTGGATCAGACAATCTATTCTTCAAGCATTAGCTGAGCAATCTAGAATTGTTAGACTCCCTCTTAACAAAGTAGGATCTTTAAATAAAATTAATAGAGCCTTTTCTGAACTCGAACAAGAGTTTGAAAGAGAGCCTTCTTCTGAAGAGCTTGCTGAATTATTAGAAATTACATCTGATGAGGTAGAAACAACTTTAGGTGTGGCTGCAAGACACGTATCTATGGATGCACCATTTGTTGATGGTGAAGATAATTCCTTATTAGATGTGCTGGAAAACAGCGGTACGCCTGGTACTGATACCAAATTGGAATATGCGGAATCTCTTAGAAGAGAAATCGAAAGATCTTTAAACACATTGACAGAAAGACAATG
Source organism: Saprospiraceae bacterium (assembly GCA_013001975.1). Lineage (GTDB taxonomy): Bacteria > Bacteroidota > Bacteroidia > Chitinophagales > Saprospiraceae > RFSX01. The sequence goes on from JABDKX010000076.1 coordinate 53,567, forward strand.
TGATGTTATCAAGCTTTATTTTGGAATTGGAATTGAGCATCCTATGTCTTTGGAAGATATCGGGGATCGATTTGGATTAACAAGAGAGCGTGTGAGACAAATTAAAGATAAGGCGATTAACAAGTTGAGATCTGCATCAAGAAGCAAATTACTCAAGCATTACTTAGGGTAATAACACCCATTTCTTTTCAATTAAAAAATTTCATCATTTAAGGGTCACCCTTTTAGGTGAACGCAAAAGAATGAAATAACTTGAATCACGTATTCAGGGTGTTTTTTAATTAAATACTTATGTGATATTTGATCATAATTAAACACACTTGATTATGAAAACAATATCTCAATTAAAATTATTTTACCCGAAAGTAATATTGCTTTTTATATTATGCTTTTCAGCTAATTTTATAACTAGTCAGAACATTATAATTGACGGAAGTTGTGAGGGTCATAACACCAATGGTTGTGATTATAATAACTCAGATACTAATTTTAATGGACATTTTACTAATCTGACTGCATTCACTTTTAACGGTTCTGGCGAAATTGATATCATGAGATCAACATCTTGTATTGGTGAAAATCCTCCAGTTGGTGCAACCCATTTAGGAATAGCCCACAATGGTGATCTGAATAGATGGGATCAATTTTCGTTTAATTTGACAACTCCTATTGTTGCTGGTGCTGATTATGATATAAGTTTTTGGCTTGATGTAGTACAATATTCTAATCAATCAGAAGGAAATTTAGAAATTGGTATATCCACAACAAGTACATCATTTGGAACTTTAGCATTTACTGCAACAGCTCCTCTTATAGATCCTTATACATACATCACTGGTTCATTTACAGCACCAATAGCAGGTAATTATCTTACAGTTAGACCTCAGGCAACAGGTGCTACAAATAGGTGTTGGCTGCATGTTGATGGTTTTGAATTGCTTGGTGAAGTATTACCATTATGTGACGTTGACAATGCCAATTTAGATACAATGATTATGCCTGTTGATACACTTTCGGATTATACATTTGCATCTGAAGATTCGATTGTGTTAACTGGCAAAATATTAGCTGGTACAGGTGCCGATACCTTTGTTGATTTGAGAGCGACTTCTGTGATCATTCTAAATGGACCATTTGAGTCTGAATTAGGAACACGTGCATTGATTTATATTGGGGCTTGTGATGGCAGTATGCTATTCACAAATGAAGAAGACGAGATTGTTTTGAAAAAAGCTGAAAACAATGATGCAAAGAAAGAAGATGGCATTGAATTTAAAGGTGATACAGTAGATACCGTGCCTTAATTTTAAATTTCAATTAAAAAGGGTTGTATAAATAATTACAACCCTTTTCTATTTCTAGTAATTTGGCTTACGATCAAAATGATGTTCTGCTTTGATATGTCTGATTGTTCCAGACTTACTTCTCATAACAATAGAATGCGTCATAGCTCCCCAACTTTTAAAGTGAACGCCTTTTAATAAACTACCGTCAGTAACTCCTGTTGCAACGAACATAACATCACCACTCGCTAATTCATTCATAGTAAACAGTTTGTTGATATCAGCTACACCCATTTTTTTTGCACGTTCTATATCATCATCATTTCTTGGAACCAATACACCTTGAAAATCTCCTTTTACACAACGCATGGCTGCAGCTGCAATAACACCTTCTGGAGCTCCTCCTGTACCTAGCAACATATCAATTCCAGAATCAGGTAACGCAGTGGCAATAGCCGCTGAAACATCACCATCACCAATTAAATATATACGAGCACCTGTATTTCTAACTTCCTGAATTAATTCTTTGTGTCTGGGTCTGTCTAAAATGACTGCTGTGAGATCTGACACCGAGCAAGACTTTCTTTGCGCCAATCTTTTTAAATTATTAGTTGGGGTATCTCTGATATCTATCGATCCTACCCCGTCAGGACCAACAGCTATTTTATTCATATAAATATCAGGAGCATTCAAAAGATTTCCTTTTTTACCAATGGCCATTACAGAAATTGAATTATGACCACCAACAGCGCAGATGGTTGTTCCTTCCAGAGGATCTAATGCAATTTCCAACTCAGGACCTTGTCCCGTTCCTACTTTTTCACCTATGTAAAGCATAGGTGCTTCGTCACGTTCTCCTTCACCGATAACAACGGTTGCGTTACAATCAACAGTATCTAACATTTTACGCATTGCATCCACAGCAGCTTGATCTGCTGCTTTTTCATCTCCCTTTCCCATCCATCTTGCAGAAGCAATAGATGCCATTTCTGTAACACGAACAAATTCTAAAGCCAGGTTTCGATTCATTATTTATTGGTTAAAAGATTAAGTATTTTTTTATAGTAATTCTGGCAACAAATGTAGGAAATAAATTATGAGAAAAAATTAAATATGCATTAATTATTTTAAGTCGAAGTTAGTGTAAATGAGACACTTATGTGTAGGGAATCATATTATGATAACAAGAAAGCTATTGATATTTTTGAGAATAAAAAAAGAAGGCGTTTCCTCGATATTGTGTTCCCATAGGAGCACTTGTTTTTAATATTTAATAATTCAAGAAGTTTTATATTTAATAAAAACTAATCTCATCTATAGTATAAATTATTTAAAATGGTAAACAAAAAAGTAGTTAAACTAAAATTTATTTTATTTCTGAGTTTGGTATAAAAAAAAAGCGTAACAAAAATTGCTACGCTTTTAAGATTTTATTTGTAATGCCTTATACAGATTCGGCTACTTTTTCAAAGTTATCTTCTTGAAACTTTTTTCCATCCCAAACTCCTAACCAATCACAATTTTCTGGTTGCGTCTTCAAGTATTGTCTGTAAGCATCAACAGCTTTTTTCTTTTCAATTCTTTTAATGGTAATATTGTTATTATATCCTTTTTTGATATTGAAATAATATATACCTTTTCCAAATTCAAATTTTTTCGTACGTGGTCTAGCCATGTTGAAATATTTTTAACATTAATAAAATAAGATATTCACTCAATAATTGTTTACTCTTTATAGTACCCAGCCTTATATTTGAAATAATGTGCTTTTAAATGAAAATCTCGCCATAAAGTACTATTAACGGAAATCCTGAAAAAATAGTTCATTTTTAGCTGTAGAAATTTATAGTTATTTCAAATTTTTAATATAATAATTGTTTATCATGTTTTTATATATTAAATAAATAATTAATAAGAATAGATCTTGATCACCATAAACAAGGCCCAATTGCCATTATGATTACTTATCGTCAGACTTCCTTGCATAGAAAAGTGCTACTTTTATGTTTTTATTTTAAATAAAAATAAGTAGTGGCTGAACAGCAAAATTCCAGTACAGACAAACTAGAAGTATTTCTTAGTGATTTTTCAAATTCATTTGAAAATGAAAAATTAATATCTGTTAGATTAATGGATAATAAGACTGATTACAACGAAGTCAAGCAGATTATAATAAAACCAGTCAATCTAAAAAAAGGTCATTCAGTTCAGTTTGTCTTTAGAAAAGCAACTCAAGATATCACTAAAAACCATTCACTAGAAGAATCTGTTTCTATTATAAATGAAAACTTAAAAAATGGTTTTCATCAAGCGGAAATGATCACTAAAGATCAAAATTTTTACTTATCCAGAACCAATAACTCAAATTGGAAACTGAAGCAGAAAGAAATCAAAAATGAACCAATTTCTATTCAACATGACAAAAATAAAAATAGGTTAATTCCTTCTTCAGCTCCCTATCTGTTTCATCTTGGCATTACAGATGAAAATGGTAAGATTAAAAAATCTATGCATTCAAAATTTCGACAAATTAATAAGTTTGTAGAAATTGTTTCTGGTCTCGTCAATCCAAAAGATTTTGAAGAGCCATTTACAATTTATGACATGGGATGTGGAAAAGGGTATCTCAGTTTTGCTCTTTATGATCACTTTTCGAAAAGTGGTGGTGACAACCTTAAATTAAGAGGCATTGAACTTCGTCCAGGATTGGTTGCTTCTTCTAATCAAATAGCTGAAAAATGTGGATGCGATAATCTGCTTTTTGAAGAGGGATTCATTCAAGAGTATACAATGGATTCTGCTGCGATGTTGATAGCGCTTCATGCTTGCAATACGGCAACCGACGATGCCATTCACAAAGGCATCATTTCGAAAGCTAAATATATCATCTGCTCTCCATGCTGTCACAAGCAGGTCAGGCAAAACCTAAATAAAATTGATCCTATTCATTCGATTACTAAGTTTGGTATTCTAAAAGAAAGACAAGCTGAAATACTAACAGACACAATAAGGGCTTTAATACTTGAGGCTTTTGGTTACAAAACAAATGTGATGGAATTTATCTCATCAGAGCACACTTCAAAAAACTTGCTTATTGTTGCCAAGAAAGTTAAAAATGTCAACTCAGCTGACTTAAAGAAACTGGAAGAGATTAAGCAACTCAAACAAGTATTTGGTCTGGACAAACATCATTTAGAAACACTGTTGTTTACTTAAAGAATTAAGAAAATCATAATTATTAAATAAAGATTTCTTAATCAGTTGTTAGATTTTGAAATTAGGTGTAATATTGAGACTAAATTCTAGTTATATGAAATATCTAATTATTGCTTTATCCTTTTTATACTTCACATCTTGTTCTACTGAAGATCCGTTGACGATTACGCAATGTATCGATGATGAAATAAGTGTGTTTTTTCCTCAGGCTTGTGAAGGATCAGGTGATCTTACAAAATGGATATTTAACGGTCAAGACGTATTCTGCTTTAATCAAGGAACATGTATTGCTGACGGAATCGCATTAATCTATGACGGGGAATGCAATCTGATATGCACGCTCGGAGGAGTTGATGGTAACGAGATTTGTGATGGTCTTAATTGGTCAGACAATGCAGAGTTTGTAGGTGTTGTCTTCAGATATTAAGATTTTCCAATAGAGATATTACTTCCTTCATAGATGATGATTTTTCAGCAACTATTTCAATTTGGTTGTTATCTAGGTTTAATGACAGTTTTTCAGCGTGAAGCATCATATTAGTCATGCTCCACTTTTCCTTCCAAAATTTGTTTTGCTTATTACAACCGTGAGGTCTGTCGCCTATGATTGGATGAAAAATATGTGCCATATGTTTACGTATTTGGTGCATTCGACCGGTCAATGGCTGTAACTCCACTAAAGAATATCTTGATGTTTGATAATTCCCGAAAGGCTCATCAATTTCGTAGTGCTTTAATGTTTTATAGTTTGTTATAGCTTCTTGAATAACGCCACGATCATTTTTTAAATGATAGTTAATTGTGCCTACTTCTTGCGTATAACCACGTACAATTGCAACATACTGTTTTGACATTTTACCTTCCCGAAACAAAGCTGATATTTTGCTTTGGTATTCTTTGTTTAATGCAAATAAGAGCACACCACTTGTTTTCCTATCCAGTCTATGCACAGGATAAACGTGTTGATTTAGTTGATTTCGAAGTTCTTGAAGCGCGAAAACTTTTGCATCCATTGCCAAAGAAGTTTTATGGACAAGCAAGCCATGTGGTTTATTAATAGCCACAATGTTTTCATCTTGATATACTATTTGCAACAAGACTAATCCTTAATATTAAATTTCAACTGCTGTAATAATGTATTTGGGAAATTTTCAACATTGGGAAAACCAAGTTTGATATCACGGCCATTGTGTGGAATTCGAGCAGTCCCAAAAATATAGTCCCAAATTGCTAATGTCAAACCAAAATTAATTCCGTATTTCTTATCATCTGGCATATCATGGGCATGGTGCCAAATATGCATTTCAGGACTATTAAAGATCTTTTTCATAAAAGGTCCTAAGGCAAAAACCCCAAACAAAACGATAACGAAAAATACAAGTATTTTACTCATCATACTCGCTCCTACCATCAATTGAACATCAAGTAAGTTATTAACTATAATCAACCCAATTAGAGATGATAATATAGCACCAGTAATTTTGCCATCAATAGTAATATTGGAGTGATTATAATGTCCCCAAGCCAAAGTGAAAATATGAATTATAAAAAAATCATATAGTCCAATACCAAGTAAAGCAAGAGGTAGATATTCTATTGATCTATAAACTATATTTTCCATCCAATGATACCTTAAATGCGCAGCAAATCCCATTTGCTCAACACTGTGATGGACCTTATGATAATTCCAAAGAAAAGACGAACGGTGTAGCAGACGATGTATCCACCACTGAACAAAATCTCTCACAACAAATCCTACCAACAAAATAACCCATAAGGGCATAGATCGCAATGGATTAACAGCTTGCAAATCAAAACCGTTAAAAACCGATTTAATGCCGTCATTGAGTAAATTAACTACAACCTCAGAAGCTGCATTATAAATGATTAAAGAGAATAGGAAAAAATTAAAAAACATATAAAAGGCATCAAGCCAGAAATCTTTTCGAATAGCGCCTTGCTTTTTCCTCCACGGGATTAAGACTTCTAAGAAAAAGAAAAATAACGAAACACCAATTAACCAATAAAAGTAATTTTTAATGCCTGGGTTTGTTATTTCATTCCATAAGTAACTTGCATATCCTTCATACGCATTAATAAATATATCCCAATAATTTCCCATCAGATCATTTTGAACTTAAGAATATATGATCATAATTAGTACAACCAATACTATTAATAACAATGCTTGAATTCTATAGTTCTTATACCAAGACAATTGTTTTAATTCTATAGTTTCACGGTTAAATTCGTCCCTCGTCCAAACGACTTTAGCCAATGCTGCTGCTGGTTTATTAACTCCAGTGAAACTACCTAAATAGATGACCACACAAGTAATTATAAAATGCCAAAAAGCGACATATAAAAAGTTATCAAGATATACAGAATTAAACTTATAGCCAGGAGATAGAACAGCAAATAATATTATGGCCAGCGTTAAGCCTCCACCAATTAAAATGCCAGCCTTAGCTCCATTATCATTTGAATGCTTTGTAAATAAGCCCATGACAAACAAGGCTACTATAGGCGGACAAAACCAACCTAACGTTTGTTGCAAGTAGTCCCAAAGTTTTTCAAAATTACCAATTTGAGGTGCCCAGAAAATAGCGATCAACATGACGATTGCCGTAATATACCTTCCTATTTTCATCAATTTTTTAGATGACAAATTAGGCTTGAATTTATTTACAAAATCCATGGTTATTAAAGTGGAAACAGAATTAAGGCCTGAATCTAAGCTTGACATCATAGCTGCTATCAAACCTGCTAAAACGATGCCTAACAACCCAGTTGGCAATAAGTCAAAAAGCATAGTTGGGTAAATCATATCTAAATTCTCCATTTCTGGATAAAGCACTTTCGCAAATGCACCTGGAAAAATCATGATAAATAAAATGGACAGTTTTAAAAAACCAGCAAAAATTGCCCCCCATTGTCCTTGTCTTATATTTTTAGAAGCCAATGTTCTTTGCGTGATATATTGATTGGTACCCCAAAAGTAAAACCCTATCAGCAATACACCTGTGAAGACCGACGGCCAAGGCATTTTTTCATCATCTATCGGTTTCATTATTTTAAAATGATCAGGATTATCAAAAGCAGCTTGTACTGGTTCCCAACCTCCAGCGGCATTAAAGGCAAAAACTGTAACTAACGTAGATCCTAAAATTAAGATCACTGCTTGTACAGCGTCAGTATACATAACAGCGCTCAATCCTCCTGCAATGGTATATATTCCAGCAATTATAGCCAGCCCCACAATGATTTGCCATAACATAAAACCAGGAAAAATGAGGTTAATAACCAAACCACCGGCGTATAGCGTTGCAGCAATATCTACTAATATATTCAGTATAATAGCAATAGAGGATGCATAAGCCCTTACAGTATATGAATACCTTTTTTCAAGATATTCTGGAATTGTAAATATTTTATTTTTCAGATAGAAAGGCAGAAAGAAAACAGCAAACAGAATTAATACAAAGACCGCCATCCATTCATAACTGTAAACAGAAAATCCATCAGCATACCCTGCACCCGCTAATCCTACGAGGCTGTTAGATGACATATTTGAAGCAAACAAAGAGAATCCGATAATTGGCCAAGTCAAATTTCTACCTGCCAAAAAGTAATCTTCTGCATCTTCATGTTTACTACTAAAATAAAATCCTAGTAGGATTACTCCAATCAGATATATAACAATGATACTGAGATCTAAATTCCCTAAATTAAATTCCATAGCAATATATTTTTAATCCACCACTATCTATGAGTTAGTGTTTTTCGTTTCAAGTTTACTCATGACATAATTGCCAAGTTTCTTACCTTGAGCAACGCCATCTGTAATGGCTGGCATGTAATGAATCCCTCCATACAATCTGCTTATAGCAGCTTCATTAGACGCGTCATAAAAAGAATCAAATGCTCTTATTGGTAGCCCATACTTTGTTTCTACATCATCAACAAAATCAAAATTGTCTCCTAGCAACGTGGTTAATGCAACTGCACTTGCGGTAGAAATTACACTGTGTCCACTTGTATGTTCAGGAAAAGGAGGTGTTTGTAAAATGGGAAGCCAATCTGGATCCAAATATTCATTGATGACAGTTTCAGGTCTTATTAAATTAGACCTATATTTTTCATCCCAACAACTTATAAAAGCATCAAATAACATAATGGAGACAGTGGTCAAGTTTTCCAAAGCACCCATTAAATTTTGATTACTTTTTCGATTGGCAATCATCGTTATGCCCATCCAATGACCGCCAGGTGTTATTTTCTTAGTTGCAAACATCATATGCCCAGTTTGATTCATTACAAAAGGATTACAATCCCAAAAACTGGCAATCAATTTATGTTCTTCAGTCGCATTATTTACAGCGTCTTTTACTTCTTCTGTTAATTTATAAAACTTACTGCTTTTATCCATACTGAAAGGTGGCGGAGCAACAGGAGGAAATTGACTTGAAGAATCAATTACCATTGTTCTGACTTCGCGCCAGTTTGGTTCAATGCCTTCCATATATGCGGGAGGCGTCGGCTTCCAAGTGCCTGGATCGTCATTTATTGAATACTTGGGCATTGACCTTAATTGATTATAATTATCTTCTGACGCCCAATCTAATATCAATGTTGCTACAGAGTCCCCGTAAGCTAAAGAGTTGTCCCATATGTTTGATGGAATACCGAAGCTATCAAGTTTTGCATAAAATTGGGTTTTAAATTCTTCCATTTTATCTTCAGAAAAAATGAGTTTTTCTCCAACTGTATTGAAAGCATGCAGAGCAGCTAAAGAGGGAGAATATCCATCTTTATTTTCTGGTTGATAGATACCATCAAAACCATTCAATTGTCCTTTTAAGCTGACATAATTTTCATCAGACATTGCCATTATTTCATAGGCAGCAATACAAGGATATACATAAACACGACTGGCGACAGGTGGAGAAAAAATATCATGGACAATGATATCTGTCAGATTGTTAACTGCATCATGAATGTGCTCATTAACTGCCAGCTTCATTTCTAAATTAGGATCAAGTTTTGAATCAGCTCTTTCATTACAGTGAGAAAATAATAAAACTAAAAAAAGCACTACAAAACAATACTTAAACTTCATATTCATACATTTAACAACTTATACAATCTTGCTTCCCATGGAAGTAAAACTTGAGTCATTCGATTATCATAATTTGAGATGACAAGAATCTTGGCTTTGATATGCTCAATATCAACAGCGACATGTTCGTCTGAATGATTTAAAACGACAAGATACGCCTCATTTTCGAGATAACGCTTATAAACATACAGATTATCAGATTCCTGATCTATAACTTCCCAATTTCCATATATCAAAGCAGGCGCATTCTTTCTAAGATGTAATAATTCTTTATAGAAATAAAAAACAGACCCCCGATCAGACAGAGCTTGTTTGACATTAATACTTTCATAATTTGAATTGACCCCTATCCATGGCTCGTCATCTGCATCACAAAAGCCTCCATTGGGGCTATCATTCCATTGGATTGGTGTTCGCGCATTGTCTCTCCCAGTTATATTGGCGATATTAATAAAATCAAAAGTTGACATTCCTTCGGTTACAAATTCCTTGTGGAAATTTATCGTTTCTACGTCCCTATATTCACTTATATCCTCAGCTCTAACATTGGTCATTCCAATTTCACTACCTTGAAATATACAAGGTGTTCCTCGCATAGTCAATACAAGCATCGACAATAATTTAGCGCTTTCAATTCTAAACAACTTATCATTTCCAAAACGAGATACCATTCGAGCAAAGTCATGATTATCAAGAAAAATACTTACCCAACCTGAATCACCCATTGCATCATACCAATCTTTAAATATATTTTTTACATCATTCCAATTATAGGGAACTTGATCGAATCGGCCCTTAGGACCAAAGCCAAGAAACATGTGATCTAAATGAAATATCATATTGAGTTCGCCACGATCATGACCTACATAATCTAAGCCAACATCGGTTGTAATTCCTGGGCCTTCTCCTACAGTCATGATATCATACTTACTCAATACTGTGTCATACATTTCCTTGATGTATTCATGGACGCGTGGTCCGTTAGAATAAACTTCTTCAACAACTTTTCCAAACGTTGGTTGATTAGCATCCACAAAATCAAGCCGTTTAGATATCAAAGATACAACGTCCATTCGGAAACCGTCTACACCTTTATCTAGCCAAAATTCTAATATTTTAAATATTTCATTGCGAACTTTCTCATTTTCGAGATTTAAATCAGGTTGCTTTTTAGAAAAAATATGTAAGTAATATTCACCAGTAGTTTTATCCAATTCCCAAGCGGATCCTCCGAAAAATGATTGCCAATTATTAGGCGGCCCACCATCTTTACCTTCTCTCCAAAAATAATAATCTCTATAAGGACTGACTTTAGATTTACGAGATTCTTCAAACCACTTATGTTCATCCGAACTGTGATTAACTACTATATCCATGATCAACTTCATATTCCTATCATGTAATCCTTTTAGGAGCATATCGAATTCTTCCATTGTTCCAAACTCTGGATGTATTGCATAGTAGTCACTTATATCATACCCATTATCATCATTTGGTGATTGATAAATTGGACTTAACCAAATAATATCGACACCCAAAAGTTTCAGATAATCAAGTTTAGAAATGATTCCATTTATATCTCCAATTCCGTCTCCGTTACTGTCTTTAAATGATCTTGGATAAATCTGGTATATCACTTGTTCTTTCCACCATTTTCTTTCTATTGCCATATTTAAACGTCGGATTCTAATTTATCTTATTAATTATATTAATCATGACAAAATAAAGAATCTCAATGTATTATATGGATAAAAAAACAATAATTTATGCTTATATATGATCTTAGTAAGTATTAATTTTTCAAGCATTTTCACTAAGAATTCACTAACTTTATTTTGAATTTAAATATTATTATAAAAAGTACAATTCCAAGGTGTATTCAAAGTTACTATTATGCATTTTCGCAGTCATCCTTTTCAGTTGTTCTTCTGAAGAGGTTGAAGATGGCAAGCGCATTTATAATATTGAAGTTGTTGATATAGTGACTAAAGAAAAAGTGCCAAATGTTGAATTAAAATTGCTTCAGCATTTTGGTGGTTCAGATTTGTTACATATAGCCTATGCTGTTTCTAACCAAGAAGGTCTGGCTACCCTCATTAGTGAAATTGATGAAGACTCATTAACTAAACGATTGGAAGACTTAATGATTGATCCATCTGTTGAACCAAATGTTGTATGGCAAGCCCTACATGTTACTTCATCAGATTATGTACTTCAGAATATTGAACAAAATAATGAGGAATTACCCCATATTAGAACTAAAATTGAAGAAGAAACACTAGCAAGTGTCTTTGTTTGGAAAGCAGGAACATTATTCTTAAATTTTGTAGATGTTGAAAATACACACTTATATGACTCAGTCACTGTTGAAATAAGGGCAACAGATGGGTTCAGCACTTTCCTGTATCGCATTGGTAATCCTGGAAGTCAATCACCAGAATGGGAATTAAAAATTCCTGCAGGTTTTGATGTCAAATTAATTTGGGAGATATACGAAGGACCATCATCTTATGGTAGTATGGAGTTAGTTAAAACGGAATCGCATACTTTAAATGTAGGTTGGCAAGAATCTACGAGCTTTGTAATTGAACATTAATAGAATTATATTTTTGAGCTTCTTCTTTCTAAAATAATAGTGTTTATCCAAACACCATTTCGTTGGCCAATTCTTTCTCTGTATCCTACTTTTCTAAATCCAAATTTTTGATGCAATCTTAAACTGCGATCATTACTTTCAAATACGCTGGACTGTAAGGTCCAAATGCCATTTTTTTCACTTTCTTCAATTAAGGTTTTCATCAATACAGATCCTATTCCTTGGGAAAAGCATTTTCTGCTGACATAAACACTAACCTCTGCAACTCCGCTGTATACTTCTCTTTTGGATACTGGCGAAAGTGCCCCCCATCCCAAAATTTGTTGACCATCAAAAACAGCTATTCTGCAGAAGGTATGATGATTTAAATCCCATGATTCCCAGTCCGGTACTTCTGTTTCGAGTGTGGCAATACCCGTTTGTAATCCTTCTTTATAAATAGAAGAAATCTGCTTGTAATGTCTTTGATCAAAAGGTTTAACGATCATCTGACCTATTTACTGATCTCATATCTTTTTTTCTCAATACCGACACCTTCAATAATCAACTTTTGCCAACCATGAGGCAAGTCATAATTTGTTTGTTCTATACCATTGTTAGTTATACTCAGTCCACCAAAACCTGATAAAACTGCTTGAAGCATACCACCAGCTCCAGTAGCAAAATACGGGTTCGTCCCACCCGCTGTTTCACTGATGACACCAAAAGGTGGTACTTCATTTAATTTGTAAGAACTTGAAAATATTGAACTGGCTTTTTCGTTTTCTCCCAACCTATTATATAAGATTGATAAAATAGCAGCACCCATTGCTGGACCGTTAGGACTCATTCGTGGTTGATAATAATCAAGATCTTTTTTTATTTGGTCTTTATCTGATATAAGACCTAATGGATAAGCCAATAAATTAACATCAGCTTGTTTTATTTCTTCTCCTTTATATGTTGCGTGTTCATTTGTGACACCATTCTCCATTTTTAATATTGGAATATTAATAGCTACATGATTCCAATCTGGGTCAGGTTTTTTATTCAATGCTTGTGCTGCCTCCGTTGCATACTTTAATGATAAAATGGCTACTGCATTTGTAAAAGCATTATCATCTATATTTTCTGCCCATTCATCTGCCCCTACAACATTTTTAATATTATATGCGCCTGGTCCATTGCGTTCTACCCTGCTTGCCCAAAAGTCAGCTACTGCACTGATAACTGGGTAGCCTTTTTCTTCCAACCAATCTTTGTCTTTTGTTACTTGATAATACTTCCAAAACGCCCATGCAATACATCCAGAAATATGATGTTCGAAGGGGCCCGTCAATGCCCAAACTGGTGTATCTTCTGATCCATCACCTGCAGACTCCCAAGGAAACATTGCTCCCTTATATCCGTGAGAAAAAGCATTTTGTTTAGCCGCTTCTAATCTTTGAAATCTGTATTCAAGCAATGATTTCGCTATTTCTGGTTTGAGCATTAATAATGGTGGGTACATCCACAGTTCAGTATCCCAAAATACATGGCCGTTATAGCCCAGTCCTGAAAGTCCCATTGGAGACAAACTGTAAGCTGTTCCTTCTCTTGAAAATGAATACAAGTGGTATAATGCAAAACGTATATCACGTGTTACATCAATATTGCCTTCTACAGTGATATTAGATGTCCACAAATCATCCCAGGCATTCTTATGTTTCTTTAATAAATTGTCGGCTCCTTCAAGTGCTGCAAAAATTGTCAACCGCTCTACTTCATTATGAGGATCTTCATATTGAGTTGATGCACAGGCTGAGGCAACGATATAAAACTTATACGATTCACCAGCAGCAAGATGCTTGTGAAATTTAGTTAGATGCATATTGTAATCCCAATCTTCATGAATCAGATCAGGTTCATTGCCATGGTCTTCGCTAAATATAAAACTGTTAGAAGCTGCGACTTTTATTCTTCCTGAAGGGCTTAAACCCACAGAAGTCATTAATGGAATTTTTACATGAGGTCGATCAATTTCTGCATAATAATTTCTTACATCATTTAAATGATTAGGCGCTTCAATCACGGACATTGGTGTAATCTTAATATCGTCAATAGCAGTAATTTCGACTTCGATCATAGAAGTATATGGTAAGTGACGTAATGCCATCATGGTGGTCATAACTTTTGCTTTGTTTCCTACTTCAAAAGAAGTATTTAATGACGCGGATTTCATGTCCAATGACTGCTGATAATTATTGATATTGTTTTGACTAATTCTCATACCATCAATATCAAGATTCATATTAAGATGGTTAAATGTCTTTAGGATGTTTGAAACGCGGCCTCTTTGATAATAATCATATACGCCGTTCAAAATGACATCGCTGACTTTCATGGGTTCGGGTGCTGAAACGACACCGATCACACCATTGGCAACAGTAACTCCATAATAATTATTTGGATCAATATCATTTGCTTCAACTACCCAAGGTGATTGCGCATTTATATGATAGAAAAAAATAAAAATTATAATGGTAAGAAAGTATTTCAAATATCTCATTGATGTCATTTATAATTAATTAAAGATACAGAATCAGAAAAAATAATTAGAAAATTATAGTTATTTATTGGGGCCAATAATCTGGCTTCACATAAGATGCGTTTGGAAACAACAGACAATTACAACATTCATCGGGCAATGGATAAGGAGGTATTCCCGCTACGCCACAAAAGGGATTTTGATGACGAGAAAAATCTGAATTTCTAACAAGTTTTGTACTTCGACTTTTTCCAACTACAGCAAACTGACCAAGGACATCATCACCAGTATCACTTTCTATATTTCCCAATAATCGGCCAGGCAGAATATCAGTTATATCTCCATTTTGATCAAACAATGCTTTTAAGTTTTTCCAATAGTCATATTCTTCAAAGTTATAGGAAAGCAAGCCTACATCCAAACCGTAAACTTCTCCAAATGGAAAATCAATTGCCCTAAAGTAAATATATTGATTAAATGAAATAGGCCGATCTGATTTATCAATATTCAATAATTGAATCGATTGTGGACGTTCGTCATTATAAATATAACAAGTGCTGGGTGGATTAAACGGAGAACACACGACTTCAGAAACTCTGTATGTCGTTTCCAGATCAAACCTCATCAAAAGGTCTTCTTCAATATTATCTGCTGAACCAAAAACTTGAAAATGTACTGCATTGAAAGTCCTTCTCTTACCGTCTTCATCAAAATACACCGTCAGAGAATCACTAATGGCGATGCTGTCTAACGGAAAGGATTTTGGTACATTCTGATAATTACTTGTCAATACTCTACCCGTCATAAGCACAGCTTTCATTCGATACCGATTGCCTCGAGTTGCCTTGGCCATGCTTGTGTATTCCCCAGGAGCTGTCTCTACGAATTGAATTTCTTCTCCATTTTCACTTTCAACGATAACATCAGCACCAGTTACACTGCTTATCACTTGATTCTCAACAAAAGTAGAATAGGTTAAATTGATAACTTGCTCTTCCAACACATCCGTAAAAGTGCCATCAACGACTACTTTCCTATCTTCGGTTTCTGTGTTTAAATCAATAGGATCTAAACATGAAAAAAGAAACAAAATTGATAAACAATAGATTGATACTCTCATAATTAAAATGTAAAGTTCCAAGTAAAATTAGGAACTAAGGTTCCGATTATTGAAAACTGAAATGGCGTTATATTTCCTCTAGTGCTTCTTCTAAAAAATACATTAAATGCATTTCTACGTTTTAAAACATTATAAAATCCCAAATTAAATGAATTTCTAAATCCAGTTTGCTTTGCCTTTCTCATATCTAAAGTTATGGAAAAATCAAGCCTTGAGTAATAAGGAATTCTTGTTTGATTTCTACCTGAGTAAATCGGAATTAAAAAACCATCTTGTAATATTGTTGATGTAGGCAAAGTTGTTGGTCTTCCAGACTTATACACATAGGCGAATGATAATGAAACCGTTGGCAGCCATTTATAGCTTGCGATCAAATTCAGCTGATGAGGTATGTCAAAATCTGAAGGAAACCTTTCTCCTCCATTAAGAGCGCCTTTTTCATCAATCGTCTGCCTGAATGATCTACTGAAGGTGTAAGCCAAAGACCCAACCCATTTGCCTTTATTTTTTTCTAGTAAAACCTCAAGGCCATAGCTTGATCCTTTAGTTTTTAAGAATTCGGTTTCAATATGCTCATTTAATATAATTCTGGGAAATTGCTTGAGGCTTCTTAAGTCTTGAAATTCTTTTACAAATCCTTCTAATGAAAAATTGTAACTCGATTTGTCATTTGTATTAAAAAATCCGATTGAATATTGATCAACAACTTGGGGCGGTATGTATCTATCAGAAAAAACCCAAAAGTCAGAAGGTAATGCACTGCCTGAAGTCGTTACTTGAATTAGGTTTTGACTCATTTTATTATAACCTCCTCTGATTGAATTATTATCATTCAGTTTAAAGTTGAGTGATGCTCTAGGCTCAACTATCGTATATTTTCCTTCAGGGTCATTGCCACTCAATTCATCAAAAGAGATTATACTATCCTCTTTTTGAATATCTCCTTCATAATTATAAATCAATCCAGGTCCTTTGGAAAAGTAATTCGAAATTCTTAGAGATGTTTCAAAAATAAGGTTGTCGAATAATTTATAATTTAATGTAAGAAATGGAGATATGACAGATGATGATTTCCGTTGAATTGAGCTTTCTACAAGTGTGCTTTCCATTCTTGGCGATAGCATGTCATTACCTGTTTTATAATCTATAAGTTCAACACCACCTTTTAAATATCCATCATTTAAAAGTTGATATGATCCATTAAATAATAGTTTTAAATATTGAATGCTGCTTTCAAAATCACTGGCTTCTGGAGAATTGATTACAAATTGATTGCTTTTATAAGATCCATAATTTAGAGAAAGTTTTGAAAAGAAATTATCACTCCATTTGCTTTTCAATTTTAATCCTACATGTTCATTTTGCCATTCAAAACCAAATTCATCATTAAATTCAAAAAAGTCATCACTCCTGTATCCGCTAAAAATCAATGTCTGGTCATCAGATATATCATACACTACGCTACCGTTAACATCATAAAAGCTGGCATTACTTCTTTTAATTTTAATGTTGGCAATGAGATTTAGAAGGTAATCGTTGAATGATCCTCTTGCAGAAAAATTATATCTCAATTTATTAGAAATGGTGTCTTGTAAATACACTTTCATAAGCGATGTTCCTAGTCCACCCTTTCCTTTAAAAGATTTCACATTTTCAGCATCTGCCGTTATATCTAAAACAGCAGAACTTCGGTTTCCAAACTCCCCATCCACATATCCTTTGTATAATGTTGTTTTACTGATCGACTCAGCATTGAAGGCAGAAATAAAACCAACGATGTGCGTTGGATTAAAAATCATTCCATCATTAAACAAAACCAAACTTTCATCAACATTTCCACCTCTAACATTAAAGCCCACAGAAATATCTCCAACTGAAGTAACGCCTGGTAGAATTTCCAAAGATTTTATTATATCAACCTCTCCTAATGCTTGTGGTATCCTTTCAATACTTTCTAAATTGATCACTTCTGCACCCACTCTGGAGTCATCCAATTTATTTCTTACACTGTTAGCTACAATTTCGACTTCAACCAATAGGATGCTTTGAACATCCATTTTCAAATCTAAAGTACTGTCTTCAAAAATGCTGATATCTAATTCGATTGTGTGATACCCAGTATATGAAACTGAGAAAACATATTGCTGGGGATTTAATGGCAGAATTATTTCACCATCTAAACCTGACACATCACTCACAGACAAATCATCATTTCTCAATACTGCCCCTACTATTGGCTCTCCTGTTGCACCATCATTGATATTTAAATTCAGCATAACTGACTTATTATTTGGATTTGGTTTTCCAAACGTAAAAGCCACTTTTTTGACATCGTTTGAAATCGGGTATTCCAGTGTTCCATTTTGCCAACTTTCTATTAAGTTGTCGATGTAAGAAGGGCTAACTTTATCTCGATTGACCAATAATACATTTTGTTCCCCTTTAGGTAGGGTTATCAAATTAGTCCCATTGGTCAGTGTTTGAAGAATTTTAAAAATTTGAGTACTATCAAATCGGCCTTCTAATTTATAATAAGGTAAATCTTCTGGTTCAAAGTAAAAGTCAACATCATTTTCATTCGACATTTCATATAGAACTTGAATCAACGTTTTATTTTCAACTTGGATACTTACTATCTTATCAGAAGCATTTTGACCATTTATTGAGAAGGCGCTCACAACAAAAAAAATAAGTGTCAAAGCAGTTTTGGTCAAGCAAAATAAATAGGAATTCATAGAGCAGAAAGATATACAAAAAGAATCGAATTACAGGAAAAGAAAATTAAATAAAAAGACATATTCAAAAGAAATTGCCTTCAAAATTATAAGTTGTAAAAATACATCTTTCCATTTTTAACAACATAGTAAAGGAAGTTCTTATGCACATGCATATCTATAACATCGCCTCTTTCAAAAGGTATTGTTTTCCAGTCATTTTTTTCAATCCATGTGTTATCTTCAAACTCAAACAATGAAATAAATCCTCCGTCTTGACGACCTAAATTAGGATCAATTTCAGATAAATTTCCAGAAAAGATATAAGTCTCAGTATTACGTTCTATATTAAGAATGGGAAATTTTTGAACTGAACTTGGAAAAGGATTGAAGGAAGAAAAGCCATTTTCAGTTTGTAAATAGTAACCTGATCTCAATTCAACAACTTCTTTTTTATATGATTCATTCATTTTTTCATTACCGACTAAGTCTTCTGCGGTAGCTTTCGCAAAATCTTTAGATTTAAGATAATTTCTCTTGATATACGGCAATTGATCTGTAAATGTTTCATGTCCAAAATATGGAATTTCTTTTCCTTCTTCAATGCATGTAATTAAAGTTTCCTTTTGACCATTTAAATCAAAGTCACTATAGTAAGAATTCAAAGGTTTTGCTTTACTCACATTCAAATCATGATTCAAACCAAAGTTACCTATTAGAATATCGAGGTATCCATTATTATCCACATCTTCTATTAAACTTTCAAACCATAATCCAGAGGAATTTGGTATCTCCGTTTTCTTGAGTTGTCCCTCATTATTGTAAAATATGGTAACAGGCATCCAATGACCTGATATAATTAAGTCCTCCCAACCATCATTATTGATGTCGATCCAATCTGCGTCATATACGATTCCATTTAAATCTAGCGTAACAAACCCATTTTCAGTAATATTAAATATTCTTGAATCATGTTTCTGTCCATAGTGCCCTTTTTCATAAGCACCCCCGATAAATAAATCTGGCTTACCATCTTTATTATAATCATTGATAGAAAATACGCTGCTCTGGTTTAAAGGTAGATCTTCTAAGGTATATTTTGCTTCAAACTCCCTATTAGCATCAAAAATGTATAAGGTGCAATCTGCTCCGTTTTTTCCTATCAATCCAAAAGTATGCTTATCGATTTTTTCACAATGCAAAATCCTTGTTCCAGTATTTAAAAAGGGTAATGAAATAGCGACTAATTTATTTTCTGTCGTATTTAATAATTGAATTTCATTATCATTTACAACTAAGATATTATCTTGATCAAATTCGGAAAAAATATCTTGTTTACATTCGGGATCGTAGAGTAACCACTTTTCTGCAACTTGATTATTTGCCAACTTATGACTGTGTTTATATCCCTCAATTGAATTATCTGTACTGAAAGAATTTGACCCAACGTGTCTCAGTCCATCTTGCTGCTCAATTATAGTTCTTTTGTTTTTAGAAACATTTAAAACAACTTGTCTTATACCGTTAGCCCAAGTAATAACTAGAGAATCAATTGGATCAGGACCAATGCCAAAATGAGCGATCGGTTCGCTAAATGATTGGAAACCTGATGATGATTTTATATAATTGAGTTGAGCCTTTTCACCTTGATACAATTCAACTTTACTCCCTAGTCCAAAAGTATTTTTTTCACTACCTTTTAAACCAATACTAATATAATCTGCACTTTCCTTTTGATTATAAGTAAGTACTGTTGCTGGTGCATTAATTTTATTAAGAACAATATCCAAGATTCCATCATTATTAAAATCTGCAACAGCTGCTCCTGTAGTTGCATTTTTTTCACCTATATAGTTTTTATTAAACTGGTCTTTATCTGATTCATTACTTACATAAATATTAGGTACAAAACCACTAGGCAAGAATTGGAGTTGACTTAACTTATTTAATGCTTCACCATCAAAATGAAACTTTACATAATCCAAATCATTTGGACGTTTGACAATGCCATTTGTAATAAAAATATCTTTATCGCCATCATTATCAAAATCATGAATTAATGGAGACCAACTCCAATCTGTTGCACTTAAATCATAGTAAGAGGCTTGCTCAGAAAAATAAGGGATATCATTTTTCAAGCCTTCAAAAACTTGGAAACTATTTTTAGGACTTTGATGATGGTAACCAAATTTTCTCTTGTAATTATATATTTGCATGGATTCCCAACCACCACTCTTCTTGTAGATTTCTATATCATATGGCTTCATATCCAATGTGATAATATCAGGTTGCAGATCATTGTTTAAATCATTGGAGCTACATCCCATTGAAAAATTACTGGTATGACCCGTTGCGGTTTCTATAACTTCACTAAAGGTTTTGTCTTTGTTATTGATGTAAAGGTAATCTTGCTCATGAAAATCATTCCCAATATAAATATCTTGCCAACCGTCACCATTAAAATCACATACTTCTATCCCTAGACCAAAACCAATATTTGAAGAATAAATATTCGATGCCTCAGTGACATCAACAAATTGTCCATTTTCATTTTCTAAAAATCGATCTCCAAATAAAGTATCTCTAATTTGACGAATTTCAGCAGGTTGAAATTGAGAAGGATCTTTTAGAGAGTGATTTAAGAGGTAACAATCAAGATCTCCGTCTTGATCGTAATCTAAAAATGAAGCTTGGGTAGAAAGCGTTGAGAAATCCAATCCATATTCATTTGAAGCTTCAGTAAATTTTACTCCCTCATTGTTAATGAATAATTTATTGTGATCTACCAGATGTTTGAATTTACCCACCCTACAAACATATATATCCAAATAACCATCACTATTGATATCTACCATGGTGACGCCAGAAGTCCAACCCAACAGATCGTCTTGAGGTAATCGATCAGATACATCGACAAAATTGAAGTTACCTTGATTCAAATACAGTTTATCTGATCCCATATTTGATCCAAAATAAATGTCAGGTAAGCCATCATTATTGATATCTCCGGTTGCAACCCCTCCACCATTATAGAAGTACAGATATTCTAGAATATTTAGTGAGTCTGAATCGATCAAGTCATTAGAAAAAGTAATTCCTGTAGTCTTTTGTATTAACTCTTTGAATATAGTTGATTCATTTTCTTGAGTGCAACTTAAAGAAAGAAGAGATAGCATTAGTAATATAAAATAAGGCCTAAGCATTAGTTTATTTCAAATATCAAAGCAGTATCATTATTCCTTGCAGCAACCAACATGTCTTTTCCGCTGATGTTGATAATGGCCATGTCTCGAACTTCACCTTCCATCATTAAACCAGATTGACTGTTGTCTAAGTATTGAAACTTACCGTCTTTGGTTCCTAGCAATAAGACGCCGTAATTTGCATCATACCTACCCACCTCAGGTTTGGCGCCGTCAAAATTTCCACCTAGAAGCACATCCTTGATTCCGTCTTTATTAAAATCATAAACAACAGAACAATAGACTGGTGAATATTGAACATGATCAGGTAGGTCAACGGACTTAAATCCATCACTTGTATTTAGAAAAATGGAAGTACTCAAATTTTCTGCTTTAAGCGTCAACATATTTTTGCGTTCTTCCTCAGAGAATATATCTTCTATGGTTTGATTAGCATAATTTTCATACTTAAGATATTTCTTTTTCAGGTGCGGCAATTGCTTGACAATATCATGCCGAAGCGCCAGCGGATATGACTTGTCTCCTTCATAACGACAAAGGATTTGTTCGATAGAACCATTTCTATCAAAGTCATTAATGTGCAAACAAACAGGCTTATCTTTTTGAGCTTTAAATCTTGAATTCAATCCATGATTTCCAGCGATAATATCCAAACGACCATCATTATTCACATCTACAATATTGAGATCATTCCACCATCCAGTTAATGAAACTTCTTGCAAACTGTTTTCCCTGCTTGTCCATGAATTATTATCATTCCATAATATACCTACTTCCATGTAAATTCCACAGTAAACAATATCTTGATCGCCATCATTATCCATATCTGCCCAATGGATATCTGAATAAATTCCTTTTCCTAAAAGTTGCGGTGCTTGATCAGCAGTAATATTTGTGAATCCTTTCTCTAAATCATTTCTTAAAACATAGGCATTACAAGGTACACCAAATTGACCTGCCTTTTGACGTTCTGCCAACAGTATATCCATATCACCATCTTCATCAAAATCAGCATAATCAACTGCCACAGAATTTATGAAATTTGATACACCTAATTTAAGATGAGCTTTTTCAAAATCTCCATTTTTTGTTTGTGTATACAGCCGATCTTTAATTTTTGAAGATTGCTGTGAAAACTCACTGCTGCAAGATGCAAGATAAATGTCAAGTAAATTATCGCCATTGACATCAAAGACCATACAATCGACATCTTCACTTTCAGCATTGTCCTTTATAACTTGAGGCGTTATATTTTTCAATGCACCATTTGGTGTTTGACTGTAAACAGCAGTTTCGGCTCCCGATGCATTTGTAATGATCAAATCATCTAACTTATCATTATTTAAATCAGACACATTAATTGCAGGTCCCAGATTAGAGTTCATGTGAAACAATAATCTGTCTTTATCAAAATCTACATAATTACTTTCAACATGGGTAAAGTTCAATAAGTTACTTTCAGCTTTTTTAAATATCAACTGAGTTTTAACATCGCTTTTATTAATTGAACGGGTAGAATGAGGCACCTTACTATAATCGATATTCAATAATGTATCAACTGTAGAAACATTTAAAGAAGAAACTGACAAGTCTGGCCAAAGGATAGAAATAGAATCAACTTCCGTTTGATCACCCAAGCCAAAATGAACTAATTGATCCATAGAAGACTGAAACCCTTTCATTGGCATAAAATCGAAATATTGTTTTTGGTTTTTTGTATGCAAGGTTACCTTACTTCCAATGCCATTGATGTTGCCTTCCTTGTATTTTAATTTAAGTTGAAGATAATGTGTAAATGTAGAGCTGTTATTTCTATAAATAAAAGCAGGCATATTGACATTGTTAATCACAAGATCAAGATCACCATCTAAATCTAAATCTGCATATGCTGAACCATTCGAGTGACTTGGCATATCAAAACCAAATGACGATGATTTATCTTCGAAAGTACGGCCATTAATATTTTTGAAAAAGTGATTCGGAATTGGTTCTGAAGGGATGGCTTCTATCAGTTTTTCATAATTCACTTTGTTGGATTCAACCATGGATGCCATAACATCTGAATCCGCTATATAATTTATAAAGTCTTGATCGGTTAGATCTTGGTATATACCATTTGCTACAAAAATATCCTTAAAGCCATCGTTATCTAAGTCAGCAATGAGTGCACCCCAACTCCAATCAGTGGCTTCAACATTACAATATCTTCCAATCTCGGCAAACTTACCACTTGGTTGATTTAAATGAAGCATGTTTCTTGTAAACTGATGGTAGTAACCATTTTTAAGATTTGATTGGTACTTGTCCCAATCTTCAAAAGTTGTTTTAGTTTTCAGTCTGCGATCTTTAGAAGGCAACATCTCAGTTACGAAAATCTCTGGCAGGCCATCATTATTTATATCAGCAAGATCTGCACCCATTGATGCGACAGAAATTGAATTCATTCTGTCTTCCATTTCTTCCGAAAATGTTCCGTCTCTGTTATTAATGTATAGATAATCCTTTTCAAAGAAATCATTAGAAACATAAATATCATCCCAACCATCATTGTCGATATCTCCGACGGTTACTCCTAATCCGAAACCAATGACTGAACCATAAATCCCAGCAGCTTCACTAACATCTGTAAATTTGCCGTTATCGTTATTCAGCAATTTATCTCCACCGATAGGATCACGATTTTCACGTACTTGCTTTTTTAAATTAAATGAGCCAATGGCTTGATAAGAATTATTAAGTAGGTAAGCATCTAAGTCACCATCTTTATCATAGTCAAAGAAGACCGCGTGAGTAGAATATCCTTTATCATCTAATCCAAATAATTTGGCTTGCTCAGAAAAAGTACCATCTCCATTATTGACAAACAATTCATTGGCTTTAGAGTCGCCGGCCAAATCACCAGAATTACAAACATAGATATCCAACCAACCATCTTGATTAATATCAACCATTGTAGTACCGGTAGACCATTGTTGACTCCCTTTAATTCCTGCTTTTTCAGTTATATCTTCAAATGTAAAATCGCCTTTATTTATATAGAGCTTGTTAGATTCCATATTTGATGTGAAATAGATATCAGGTAATCCATCATTATTGATATCTCCGATGGCTACCCCACCGCCATTATAAAAATTTCTATAGGTATAAATATTAAATTCCCTATTGAATGAGAGTTGATTTATAAAATCAACACCAGTTTGTGATGCAGGTAGTAAATCAAATTTAATATCAGGGGTGCTGATCTGGTCATCCTTATCGCTATCACATGCACTAAAAAAAAGTACACAAAAGAAGAGACAACAATATGTAATTTTAAAACCCTTACTCACCTTGATAATACTTATGTGATATATCTGCTTTCACAATCATCTCATCAATATCATTATAAACACGGATCATGAGCGGCCCTGCAAATTTGATATGAAACGGTCTGCCATTTGGAGCGGTTCGTTTTTCAAATCCTTCTCCATATTTTGCTTCCATCAGTTTCATCACTTGAAGAGATAAAGAATCTTGGCTTAATAAATTTTTATTCCATGGCGCCCAGCCGTGAAAATAAAAGCTCATTGGTAATTTTGAAATTTTGTCGTCTAAAAACTCAGGATAAAAATTAACGATAACCTTGGGATCAAAATTAATGGAATCAACATACATGACATTATTGTCAATGGTTCCATGATGTGTCTCTCCCTTCTGATTTAAGTCCCAGCAATGAGAGAAAAAATCTTGCTTATCCATGCCAAAGTAAAGTCCTTTTACCAACTGATCATAAGAATCATCATATGACTTAAAATTTAAGGCATCCTTTTTAAACGCGATAACAAGTGCCAATACAATTATCAATAACAGTGTGAGTATATATTTAATCTTCAAGTTCAAATTTATTTAATCAAGTAAAAACTAATAGATTGGTTATTCTTAACAACACAAAGATAATCTTTGCCGCTGATATGTATGCTTTCTATATCTCTAATTTGACCCTTTTCTAAAAATCCCGACTCCTCAATCGATAGATGCATAAAACGTCCTGTTTTATCATTAATTAAGACATGACCATATGAGGCTGCATTTATACCAATGTGAGGTTGCGCCTCATGTTGATTGCCTCCTACAACCAAGTCATGCCATCCATCATTGTCGATATCACCTATCCAAACGGCTTTTTGGTCAGAGTACTGAACTTCTTTTGGAAGTGGCTCAAAAGTAAATTGACCGTTGTTATTATAAAAAATGCCAGATCTAAATTCGTTTATTTTATGAATGATAGATTTGGCCATTATCTCAGAAGAAAAGAGATCATTCATAGATGCCTTTGCATAATCGGCATATTTTAATGCCCTCTTTTTTATAATGGGCGTTTGCATTGCCATTTCCTCTCTCAAATGTATCGGATAATAGTTACCATTTTCTTGATAGCAATAAACATTGTCAACCTGACCGTTTTGATCAAAATCATTTGTTATTAAAAACAGTACTCCACCTGTCATATTAAAGAGTCGGTTATTCGTTCCCAAATTAAGTGCTATAATATCCAAATCGCCATCTTTATCGACGTCAGATAATTCTACATCATTCCAATGACCATGAAATTCTTCCAGATTAGCACTTTCTAAATTTTGTAGTCTTAGATTATTACTCTCTAACGCCAAAATCGAATTAAAGTGTCTTGCTATAATTACTTCGCTTTTTTCAGATTCATTGATATTTCCTGATGTGATATCAGTTACCATTCCAGCGTCTTGAATCTCTTGACTCAATCCCTGATCAGTAACAAGTTGGTTATTAGAATGCTGATATATTTTCAGTTTTGTTGGTAGACCTAAACTATGACCTCTCATTCTTGGGGCAATGATTAATTCTTTCTTGCCATCGTTATTTAAATCTAAACTGACACTGCCCACACTATTTGAAAACCTAGAACGAAAAGACTTGTCTTCTGAAAATTTTCCACTAGAATCTTGGATCAATAAATAATCGGTTATTTCTGTTGATTCGTTTGAGAATTCAACCCCACCATTCAGCATTAAAATATCCTTGATGCCATCATTATTAAAATCTTCAATTTGAAAATTTAGTGTTTCACTTTCTTTGTATTTGGTAAAAACGGGAATGTTGATTTTTTTGAATCCTGAATTTGTTTGTTGATATAGAACTGATTCGTAGCCTTTACTTCCTGTAATTAGAATATCTTCTTTGTTGTCATTATTAATATCTTCCACAAAAATTTCTGGACCTTCATTTGAAATAAAATAGTTTTGCACCCTATTTCTATCAAAGTCATTAAACTTGTTTTCTTGATGAGTATAGTCAAATATGTAATTGACTTTTTGAAGTAATGATGAACTTATAACTTTCTTATTTACATTACTTTCTTGATTTCCAATTTCAGAATATTTGAACTTGAACGTTGTATCAACTGCAACATCATAATGCATAGATATTCTTAGGTTAGGCCATTGAATTTTAATAGAATCGATTTTTGAGTATCTCCCTAATCCAAAGTGTAAATTATGATCCGCAGTAGACTGGTATCCTCTCATAGGATGATTTTCTCCCATGTAAATATCATCCTCAACAAAGATTGTGACTTTCGTCCCTATGGCTTTCGTGTTATTCGACTCCCCTTCAAGTATGACTTTTAAAAAATGGTCATTTGTTGAATTATTTTTTAGAATGGTCGCCTTAGTATCAATATTATTAATGACCAAATCGAGATCGCCATCATTATCGAGATCTCCATATGTTGCGCCATTAGAAAATCCTGGTGTTTGAAAACTTGCATTTTGTATAGTAACGAAACTATCTTTTTGTTCTTGCATGAAGAAATAGTTACTTAACGGTTCTGAAGGAAAAGACTCTAACATATTTTTAAATACATCTGATGAATTTTCTTTGATTAGCGAACCTATTTTACTTGGATTATAAAAGTTGATATGATCTTGATCTAAGAGATCTCTTCTGATTCCATTCGCAACGAATACATCACGTAAACCATTATTATCAAAGTCAGCCATCAGTGCTCCCCAGCTCCAATCCGTGGCTTCCATTTTATGATAGCGTGCTAACTCTGCAAAATAAGGCAGTCCGTTTTTAATGCCCATATTATATTGAAGCACATTCCGTCCATATTGATTGTGGTATCCTTTTGAAGCATTCAGCGCTGCTTTATCAAAAGATTCAAAAGCTGTTTTGGATTTATATCTTAGGTTTGATTGCGGCAACATTTCAGTAACAAATATTTCCGGTCTTCCATCGTTATTGAGATCTGCAATATCCGCACCCATAGAGCCCAAACTCATTTCATCGACAACCGAGGTAATCGTCTCATTAAAGGTGCCATCTTTATTATTGATATATAAGTAATCTCTCTCAAAAAAATCATTACTCACATACATATCATCCCATCCATCTTCATTGAGATCAGCAATACTGACGCCTAGTCCAAATCCAATTGCACTTGAAAATATGCCAGCTTCATTAGACACATTTTCAAAAACAATTTTACCTGTTTCAACTTCTAGATTTTTAAGCAATTTATTGCCGCCTTTTTCATCAGGTATTTCTCTTAAGCCTTCTGCAATATCATAACCTCCAACTGAACGTATACTATTATTAAGGAGATAGCAATCCAAATCGCCGTCTTTGTCATAATCAAAAAAAGCAGCGTGAACAGCTAAGCCAACGAAGTCCAATCCATATGATTTAGAAACATCCGTAAACGTCAAATCTTGATTATTGATAAACATTTGATTGTGTCGATTGGGCATATTGGGCTGGCCTGATTTACAAACGTAGATATCAAGAAATCCATCGTGATTGATATCAACAAAAGAAACACCTGTTGACCAAACACCTGAACAACTGACGCCTGATTTTAGAGTGATGTCTTCAAATTCAAAATTACCTTTATTGATGTACAACTTGTTATCCACCATGTTGCCAGACAAATAGATATCTACGAGGCCATCGTTATTTATATCACCAAGGGCAACTCCGCCACCATTATAAAAACTTTTAAAGGTATAAGGATTAAAAGTATCGGTGATGGTTAAATCATTTGAGAAATCTATATTTGTTTTATTGGAAGGAAGAGCGGTGAATAATGCATTTTCATGAGTATTGATTTCATCATTTTGACATGATGAGATTATCAGGCTCAATAATAATATGATTAAAAAATGCTTATTCATAGAAACGCTAAAATAGAAAAAAGGCCACCTAAATATTAGGTGACCCTTTTTTTATTTTCCTAAAAACTAAATAATCTTAGTATCCTGGATTTTGAATCAAATTACTGTTAAGTGTAATTTGGTCTGCAGGAATAGGCATTAACTTCTTATTTTCATCAGAAGGTGCTTTTTCCCACCAAGCTTCGCTCCACTTATCAAATCTTATTAAGTCAGCTCTTCTCTTAGCTTCAAAACATAATTCTCTTCCTCTTTCTGCTAATAAGTTATCAGCATCTAAAGAAGCGAAAGGAGCAACACCTGCTCTTTCACGAACCATATTAACCATATCTAAAGCTTCTGCACTGCTATTATCCATTCTCCACATAGCTTCTGCTTTGTTCATTAGAACTTCAGAATATCTGTAAAGAGCAAAATCATTACTCATAGTATTTGGAGATCCAATTTCGTACTCGTACTTAGATAATCTTGCACCACCATCTCTCCACGCATTAGGCGCTAATTCGTTGATTTCTGGATCGAAAACAACAACTCTAGCATCACCCTCAAACTCATTATCTGGATACCATGAATCTGCATCATCAGTTAATAAGTTTCCGTTTACATCTCTTTGAGGACCATGTAGCATTACACCGTAAGCTCTTGAACCACCCGTTAACCTCACATCATCATCTTCAAAAGAGTGATATAAATCAGCAAGCACGCAGTATCCGTTCCATGGTTGATCTACAAGACTGAAAGTCTTTTGAGATTCGTAGTGTAATGTCATTTGAACCAAGTTAAATCCACCTGCATTTACATTATCATAAGGGATAACCCAAATATTTTCACTAGATCCAGAATTTTCAACTGCAAAGTTTGCGAAGTAGTTAGATTCTAATGAATAAGCTCCTGAATTTATTATAGCATCACAAGCAGCAATTGCATCTGCCCATCTTGCAGATCCTGTATAAACTTCAGCATTCATGTATAAAGAAGCCAACATAGCTTGACCTGCATTTTTGTTTACTCTACCATAAGTCGCTGAAGAAACTTCATCAGTTAAAAGTGGCACTTGAGTAGTTAATTCAGATTCTACAAAATTAAATACAGTTTGTCTGTTTTCAGTTGAAGGTAAAAATCCTTCAGGAACATCAAAAGACTCAATAATAGGCACATTACCAAATACGTCTAATAAGATTAAGTAGTAATAAGCTCTTAATACTCTTAACTCAGCGATAAAAGCAGCAGAGTTTTCGTTAGCTGCATTTTCAAATGTTGCAATCAATCTGTTACATGTGTTAATACCACCATAGCAGAAATTCCAAACATTACCGAAAACACCTTCACCATCAAAAAACTCGTGTCTGTGCATTCTTAACCATTGTCCTCCATCTTCCCAGTCTGGACCTTTGTGTGTAACAGCCGCTTCATCAGAAGATGTCACATCTAATGAAAACATTTGGCCATGGTTCATAAAGCCATACATATTTGTATAAGCCGAACCTAAAGCAGAAATAAAAGCTGCTTCGTTTTGGAAATAATTCTCCTCAGGAATCACATCTGTAAATTCAGGTTCTAGATCAGAACAAGCTGTAAATGTGAAAACAAGAGCAAGAAATAATATTTTATTTATATGTCTCATATTCGATTTTTTAAATTTTTAGAAACTAATGTTAGCACCTAATGTAAAGGTACGTGTGAAAAAATAAGTGTTACGTCTGTCAACACCTGGAGCTAAAACATCTGGATTATCTGCATTGTCTCTACCTCCATTATCTACTGAACCAGTATCGCCTAATCTAACTTCAGGATCAACACCAGTATAACCAGTTAATGTAAATAAGTTTTGACCAGCAACAAATAATCTTACGCTTTCGAATTTAGAATTAGAAGTATCAAAAGTATA
>JABDKX010000254.1 GCA_013001975.1 Saprospiraceae bacterium
AAGAAAGGATCAAAAGCTTCTGTAAGCAATATAAAATCTTTCAAGATTGCTAATGCCAGGATCGAGAAGTTGTCATTTGCACAATTTGACTTCTCAGAAGTAAATAAGCTTTTTAGCAAGGATTTAATAGGTATTTTGAGTGTAGATCAATTGCCTTTCAAAGAATTATTCCTTGACTATACCCAGAACAAAATCTACTTCATTTTTTAGATTTAATCTAAATTCTGGCACATCACATTATCATTTTTCAACATTTATAAAAATATAAACTGCAAGTTTAAAAAACTTGTATTACATTTGGCGTACCCCTTAACGTTAGGTCTTGTAATCAAACACAAGACTTAATAATATATAGTGAAAGCGTTAGCATTATAATGTGTGCTAGCGCTTTTTTTATTACATCGATGCCGAAATAATAATTACCAGAAATCCGACTATTCCGCCCGTTGTTAACCATCCAATAGGTGCTCTTCTACCTCGTGTTTTTATCCCTAAGTTAATAACATGATTATTAGCCTCGCCCTCAAAATTCATGATTTCTATATTACTGAATATACCTATTGCGTTTTTATAGTCTAAAGCAAATTCGTATTTATAAGTGAAATTGTCAAGTTTTCGAAAAATCGTTGGCGTTAAAGACATCTCAACTGTATTATTTAGATAATAACTTATTCTTCCGCTCAGACCAATATGTAATTCTCTATTCAGATCAAATTGAATTAATCCGCCTAGACCAAGACGATTACCAACTTTAGCACTATAACCCATTTGTGCAGTTGCGGAGACATCATAAGTTTTTGAATTTCTTTTTTTTGCACTTATGGACTTAGAGATACCGAATTCAGTAAGGAAAGTAATTTTACAACTATCAGGATTGAAGTATTTATGACATATTTGGGATGTCAATGTATTGAAACATATGAAGAAAGTAAAGGTTAATAATAATTCTTTCATGATGTTGATTGGTTATGCTAAAATAAAAAAGATGCTCCAACAAGAGGTGCAACAGCATTGCCATAAAAACTTACTTGTGTAAATGTGAGATCAAAAGTAGCATTACCTCTAATGTATCTAAGACTTGGACTAAAAATACCAACAACTTCTCCTTCAACAGCAAAGTTGGCATCAAATACAAAAACGAACTTCTCATTAATTGGTAATGATGCGCTCACTTGGAAAATGGGCTCCCCTTCAAAACCATCGTCAGTGCTGTAAAGATATCCAATGCCTAACGTAAGATTATTATTAGGCTTTCCAATGGTCATTAATCCATACAGACTTCCAACAGCGCTTTCTCCACCAGAAAATGAAAAAGCATAATTAGCACCTAATCCTAACCTGATGTTTGATTTTTTGGTTTGAAATGTATATTTAGGACTAAGTAAGATTATTGGCGCTCTTCCTTCAAATAAACTTACAAATTCTGTACTAAAGTTAAAGGTAAAATTATCACTAAAGCCATAGCTGTAAGTATTTATAAGACCCATAATGTTTTGATACATCTTTTGACCTTTTTTTAAACCATAAGCTGATTCATTAAAGAAATACCTGGATGTTTGAAAACTTGAAGCAGAGTCAGATCCTTGAGAAGAATTGTCTTCAAATGTTGTATGTTCTTCAAAATTTTCTTCTTCTGCAGATAAATTAATTACAGTGGTTTTCAGATTTAAAGAGTCAACAGTAGAATCAATTTGTTGTGATTTTCCTGAAACTATAAATGCAAAGAATGCAATTCCTATAATGATTGATTTTTTCATAATGATTATTTTTAAAGTGACTAAAAAAGAAATGATACACCAGCGACTGGAATTACCTCGGCTTCATCTTCACTTGTTATTGTAACAGATAAATCAAAAGTTGCATTACCTTTTGTATATCGAAGCGTGGGACTAATTATACCTTGTAATTCTCCATCAATAGCGAAGTTCGCATCAACTAGAAAAATATATTTTTCTGAAAGGAGTAGTGATGTGCTCAATTGAAAGTAGGGTCGGTCATCAAATCCATCATCTGTATCATATAAGTACCCCAAACCAATGGTTATATTATTATATGGTTTGCCTATTGTCATCAATCCGTAGACACTTCCAATGGCTTCATTGTCGTCGCTTATCGAAAAGGCATAATTAACGCCTAAGCCATACCTGACGTTGGATTGTTCAGACCCAAATGTATATTTGGGACTCAGTAAAACAATCGGAAATCTACCTGCAATAATATTTGCCAATTCTGTTGAGAAATTGAATGTAAAATTATCACTAAAGCCGTAGCTGTATGAATTTAAAACACCCAATATGTTTTGATACATATGTTGGCCTTCTTTTAAACCATAAGCAGATTCACTAAATAAATATCTTGATGATTGGGTTTTAGGTGTAGGTTTTACATCACTTGAAAAATGACTGGCTGTTAAACTTATTTCAGGAGATGCTTTTTTTTCTTCGTCAATTAAGGATGTTTTATAATCCTGACTTAATGAATCAATCTTAAAAGTTAATTGCTGTGAGGTTACACAAGTTGTGGAAGAAAAAAATACAATAGATATAATGATAAGTTTTATCATGATGAACATTATTTATTAAATATCCAGAATTTTTGAAGTAGGAAATTGAACCCTAAACAAACAAAGGCATCTGTTATAAGCCTAGATAGTTTGTAGTCAAGGAGCAATAGGTCCGTAAGTAATAAGGTACCTATTGATTTTAAAATAATGCTGCCAATTACCATACTGACAAACTTAATGCTTTGTGTCCAGTTTATCGGACTTTCATTTTTGAACGTCCAATATTTATTGATAAGAAAGTTGACAACAGCTCCAAAAATCCCCCCTAAGGTTATTGCTAAAACCAAGTTTAGACTAAATACTTCAACACAAATAATCATGATCAAAATATCGAGAAGACCACCAATAAATGCAGAAACTTGAGCCTTACTAAATAATATAACATTATAAAGAATTGTTTCTGTTAATGTTTTAGCCTCAGATACTTGATCCATGATTATTAATTTTACTAATGATTGATATAAGAATGGCTAGAGGACAATGCCCATTTTTTTTGCTCGTTTTTCTTTGATGTCTCGCATATCACCTTCCCTGATTATGTTCACTGATTCATAAATATTCATTGTGATTAAAATAATTGATCCAATACTGATAAATGTGAGTAAACTATTGGGAATGAAAAATTCAGCAACAAGCACAATGCAAATAAGAATTCTCATTTCAGTTGGTCCAAGAATTCCTGTGTCAATAATGTATTCGTTACTTACTTTATATCTAAGCAAAGTAATGATCATCGATCCACCATATGCTAAAACAAAGATGAAAGCTAAAAATTTATAAGAGGGTAGGTAGAAGTAAAACCCTAATCCAATCAGTGAAATTGATATCCAATCGGCATTGATGTCTAGTGCCCATCCGTACCATTTTCGTGGGATGTTTCTATAATATGCAATACGACCGTCTAAAGAATCGCCAAACCATTGAATGGAAAAACCAACAACAGCAAGACCCAGAAAGTATGGATTTGAAACACTTAGGATCATACTAACAGCAACCATAAGACTGCCAATTAATCCTATTATTGTCAATTTATCAGGAGTGATCCATTTTGGAATTCGTGGACACAAATATTCAATTGTAGAGAATTCCAGTTCTTTAAGAATGTGTTTTCTCTCTCGACTTTTCCTAATCCGTTGATTTGCTTGTTTGATATCTAATTCGCCTATCATAATGCGTTATTTTATATCAAATAGCCCATTTTTAAGCATTTTAGAGTATCATTTCAACAAGTTGATACGTTCGAATAATAAGTTTGAGACCAGATTTGACTGATTGAGACCTTCAAATCAATTTCAAAAGAAGATAGAAAGGTAAACTCGGACTGAATTTTGCAATTAGT
>JABDKX010000105.1 GCA_013001975.1 Saprospiraceae bacterium
ATGTTACAGATTTTAAAAACCTTGTCATTGTTAATCATGAAAACGGATTTGATTTGCACAATACAAATTATTCCGAACAGCAATTAAAGTCGGAACAGAGATATGAAGTTTTTGACAAAGTTTATGAATTTAGGAGGCAGAATTAAGGTGGCTATTATTATTATTATTATTATTGAGGCTCCTGAAATATATATTAATAATCATTCTAAAGAATTGAAATATGAATTCTTCAAGAATTTACTGTGTAATAAAATGATATTTTAAATCAATTCAAAACTTAATTTTTACTAATAATGGTTTTGGTCCTTATTTTTGTTTTGCATATCCATCTGAATTAAATTTCATTTTTAGATGATTAGGATTATATATATTTTTTGCTTGTTTTTTTTATCCACAGTTCAATCAGTGGACAAGTAGAAATATGTGATAATGGAGTAGATGATGACAACGATAATCTGATAGATTTAAATGATGAAGATTGTGTCTGTCAGGTTGTGGCGTCAACGTCTTTAATTCCGAATGCATCTTTTGAAGATTTGAATTGTTGTCCTGAAAATAAAAGTCAGCTTTATTGTGCTAACGATTGGATTCAAGCTTCAACACCCACAACGGATTTAATTCATCTTTGTGGATGGACTGGCATTTCTGAATATCCGCCTCCAAGACCATTTCCTGACGGAGAGGGGATAATTGGGTTTAGAGATGGAAGGTTTAGCAGCAGTGACACTTTGGATGCTTACTGGAAAGAGTATGCCGGTGCCTGTTTGATTAATCCTATGCAAACGAATACCTTTTATAGGTTCAAATTTGATATCGGATTTGTTGACCCCGTGATATCTCCTCCTATAAACGTGTCTCTTTTTGGAACTTCAAGTTGTGACCATTTGCCTTTTGGATTAGGGAATGCCGCTTTCGGTTGTCCCTCCAACAGCCCTGATTGGATTAAGTTAGGAGAAGTACTGGTTTCTGGAGGAGCAGGAGATACTTGGGTTAACACATTCATTGATGTGACACCAGATGCAGACATTCATGCAGTAGCCATTGGTCCAGATTGCGATCCTGTATCAAATTCAAACATAATTTATTACTATTTCGACAATTTACAATTAATAGATTTAGCAGCATTTGATTTGCAAATGACAGAACAATTGCATCCTTGCAGTCAAGACTTTACGCTTTCCGTTCCAGCAAATGCAGATTTTGAATACCAATGGTATTTGTCAGGTGTCGCATTAATCGGAGAAACCAACGCTCAGTTATCACAAAATTATGGAGAAGGGCAATATCAAGTTCGAATCTTGGCTGGCTCTTCATGCCGTGTTTCAACTGCTTATGATTATATCAAACCTGAATTTTTCACATCCGACACTGTGGTTATTTGCTCAGATGAATCCTACACTTTAGGTAATAGAGATTTAACAACCTCTGGCTTTTATATAGATACATTATTATCACAAAATAATTGTGACAGCATCGTTTCGTTGAATTTAAAAGTCAATGGCCAATCGTTTGATACAATTGAAGTTTCTATTGCTCCTGGAGAGTCTTTTGAATTTGGAGCTAACCGTTTTTCAGAAGAAGGGGAGTATGTAGCTGCTATTCCATCTTCAATTGGTTGTGATAGTTTGTTCCTATTAAAATTGATTCACTATAACATTTTTATTCCCAATATTTTCAGTCCAAACAATGATGGCATAAATGATACTTTCTTTCCGTTGTCAACATCTTCTGAAGTGAGGTCTTACACAATGAAAATTTATAACAGGTGGGGCAACCTTATCTTTGAAGGTGATCAATGGGATGGTTCAAATTTACCGCCTGATGTTTTCATTTATATTATTCATGTTGATTTCATTAATAGCAGCTCTAATGTTTTTTCTGGCTCATTTACACTTGTCAGATAGGTTTTTCACCATATCAAAGCCAATCGGCTTAGATCGTTCCGATCCCGGTAAGTTCATATTGTTCACATTGTTAATCTCCCTCAGTTTCTACTTCATCATCTTCAGTAACTTCCTCCACAGGAGCAGGATAATAATCAGTTGTGTTTTCATTAATCAGCACCTTCAAGGCTTCAAAATTTTCAGCTTCTTGTGCTGTGAATGCGCCCATAAGCATTTCCATAGAAGCTAGCATCGACCGGGTTATTATTCCTTTTCCAATAACTTTAGAATCGGATGATATTACTGTTTTTCCATCTTCTTCAGAAAAATTAATTGTTTGAACAAAGTCCATCATGTCACTATCAAAATCCAAGGTGACATGATCAAATTCTTCAAGTGAAATGATCGTTTCAGTCATTTCGAAATCAGGTTGGCCTTCACCTGGATTGACAATAACTTTATATTTACTACCTACTTCATTTAGCTCTCCACTTATCAATTCGATACTCTTAAATCCTTTTAACCATTTGTCATATTTGCTGGCATCTTGAGATACAGCCCACGCTTCCTTAAGTGGTTTGTCGACTTTAATTTCATGGCCATAGCTTATAGAAGATTTGAATATTCCAAGTGCAAGAAAAATTAATATTAATGCTAAAATAACGTAGAGAAGATATTTTAAGAATTTCATAAGTAAGTTTTTTAGTTAGTTAGATAACTGAAAATACAATAAAGAATGATATTATTTTATTTATTTTTTATTTTTCATCATCATAATTTGATCTAATAATGTAATTGGTTGTTAGATGATTAATAAGAAGGATAATCGACAAATGGAATGAAAAGCATTAAAAAACTATTGAAATTTATAAGAAATTTATTTTCTTCGAAAGGTAAATTCGATTTCAATATTGGTGAAGCAGTTGTTCTTGAAAAGTCTATCATTATAAATTCATATCCTTTTGAATCGTCCAGTATTTTTCCAGCTAAAGAAATACCTGCTTCTGAAATTAAAGAAATTCACCTAGATAAATATCCACCCTCAATAAAGTTAAATGATGAACTCATCTTTATTTCAAGAGAACATTTAGAATTGTTGAAAAATTTTGCAATGAGTAATAATATTCCAACACCTCAACGACAATCCAATTGGGACTTTATAACAGAGTCTTTTTTGGATATGGAATTTGAAGAAGAAAGTAAAAAAAGAACTATTGAATATTTGTTGAGTAATGGATTTACAAAAGTGGAAATTTCAAATATTAGAAATGAAGTTCGTAAACAAATGATGAAATATAATTTCAATACTATGCTTTGGGAATGGCGTAACTTAGGACTATGTGATGTGTTAATTGCGATGAAACCCAGTTTGTCAAAAGAAGATTTCAAAGATTTTTATTTTAGAGCAATGGAAATTGAAATGCGTACAAAATAAAGTAATTAATCGACAGGTTTAAAAGCAAAAGAATCATAACTTTGCTCAATGCATATTTTCGTTCTTAGTCAAAGAGAAGGATTCCATACAAATCATAGAGAATACAAGTCAATTGATCAAAATAGTTGTATGAAGAATTCTTTAACAATTTAGACAACCTCGAATCTGAAAACAAACTCAAAAAGTCATTGATTAAAATTATAGGAAACTTTGGGTTGATACCGAGTGATGATTTTACAGTTATAAGCGTACTTAGTTCCAATGTGATGAAAGCAAAAAAAACATGAACAAAGGCAGAAGATCTTTAGAAGAGCAAAGAGTAGAATTTGCAAATCGTAAATTCTTAGCAACACCTATTTCAGGATTAATTGTTTGGACAATTATTGTAATAGCTGGGTTGACTTTATCTGCATATGCAACAGTTTGGGTTTTATTTATTGGAACGGGAAGTATTGTCTATTTGGGTTTGTTTATCTCAAAATTTACAGGTGAGCACTTTCTTGATAAGTCAAGACCTAAAAATGAATTTGATTCGTTGTTTTTATTTACTGTTGGACAAGCTGTTTTGGTTTATTCCATTGCCATACCTTTTTTCATAATTGATTATACTTCGTTACCAATGACAGTAGGAATTCTCACAGGGTTAATGTGGGTACCATTTTCTTGGATTATTAAACATTGGATAGGAATTATGCATTCAGTATTGAGAACTGCAATTATTCTTTTTCTTTGGTATACTTTTCCAGATCAACGATTTGTATTCATCCCTTTTGCTATTGTAATTATTTATATTTTGACTATCATAATCTTAAACAAAAGAACCATCGAGTTATTGAACCATTGAAAACATGACCACAAAAATATTTGAATCAAGTTTAAATATTGGTTTTAAGTATTTTTACTTACCATTCATAATAACAGGTGTATTTTTAATGCTATGGTTTGTGAAATTCTTGGCGTATTATGGGCAGGAGGTCCAGTACTTTAATAACATTGGCACTATTTTAATTTGTTCTTTCTTTGTTGAATTGATCTTGTTTAAACTTCTAGTGAAAAAGAGAAGACTCCAATTATTTTGGAATGGTGATGATTTTAAAATAGTCATTAAAGAACAGGTCGATGTGCAAATATTTGATAAAGTAGTTTTTAAAAATTCATGGTGGAGTTACAATAATATTACAACTGATAACTTTGATAAAGACTCAACAGATT
Source organism: Saprospiraceae bacterium (assembly GCA_013001975.1). Taxonomy (GTDB): domain Bacteria; phylum Bacteroidota; class Bacteroidia; order Chitinophagales; family Saprospiraceae; genus RFSX01. The sequence continues at coordinate 4,531 of JABDKX010000105.1, forward strand.
CACAATTTGATCGTGAAGGATATACTGGAAGATCCTCTTATTTAAGTATGATTTTATTTTTAGAGTGTGATATGCCAGATGGCGACAAATTGTATTTGATGGAAGAATTAGAAGGCTACCAAGAGTTGCCTGTTAATTGGAATTATCGAATGATGGATACAAGCCTTCATAAACTTGCTTTTGAATGTTATAAATTAGATATTATGCGTTCTAAGATTCAAACTGTTTAATAAAACAAAATACTAAGACTTGTTATTTAGAGTATTAATAATACTGGTAATCTGTTGCCTTGGATTCAATTTTCATTTGGGTGGCCAAAGTCCAACAATCTATATCTCTGAACTATTAACTTCTAATGACTTTTCAATAACAGATGAATATGGAGAATTAGAGGATTGGATTGAAATTCACAACCATGGAAGTGAAGTAGTTGATCTTAAAGGCATGTTTTTGTCAGATGATGAAAATGACCCTTATAAATTTGAAATACAAGAAACTATTTTGATTTCACCTGATGACTATATTTTATTATGGGCAGATGGTACGCCATCTCAAGGAGTGAATCATTTAAACTTTAAATTGTCAAATGGAGAATCGCTTGTTTTTAGTTCTGTAGATGGAATCATTGATTTGATTTCCATTGAAAATCAACGTCATAACGTGTCGTATGGCAGAGATAATTATGAAGGTGAATTTGTTTATTATAAATTACCAACGCCCAATAAACCCAATAGAACTCCATCCTTTAAATTTTTAGCTCAAGTAAAAATGGATCAGAGTTCAGGATATTATGATAAAGCGATTTCAGTAACGCTTTCTAGCGATGTTGGGGATATATTTTATACACTTGACGGCAGTGTGCCAACGAATCAGTCTTTGTTGTATGACAATACACCTATTGCAATTATTGAAAATACGACACTCAGAGCAATCACTTATAAAGAAGGTTATCTGACACCTTTGGCTTCTACCAAAACATATGTATTTGATTCACCCAGCACAATTCCTATTTTATTTGTTACAAGTAATGGTGATAGTATTAATGGTCACAAAGAAACAACCATTCATACAGAGCTGATAGATAAAAATGAAGAACTCTTGTTTTCAGAGTATGTTACGTCACAACATCATGGTTCGATCGAACAAGGAAGTTTTAGAATTACCTTAGGTCCAAAGCATGGAGGTAATAAAGTTAATTACCCAATTTTTAACAGTAAACCCTTTGTCAATGATTTTAAATCTCTGATATTTCGTCAAGCGGGCAATGACGGATTGAATACTTCAAATTTTAATCGCTCACATTTGCGTGACGGTTATGTAAGTTCAATCGTGAATCAAGGGGGTTTTAATTTTAAGGCTTCTGGATTCAGACAAGTGAATGTTTATCTGGATGGTGAATATTATGGCATTTATAATATGCGGGAACGTATTGATGATTCCTTTTTAGAAAACAACTATGATGTAAGCGACCAAGAACCTAAGTGTTTTATTGAGTATAAATTTGGAGAGCCGAATAATGTGAACGTTATAGAAGGTGAATGGTCGTATTTCCAAGATAAGCTATGGAGTTTGTGCTTGGATGCTGATTTATCAAATCAAACTGAATTTGATCAAGTGGCAAACGCCATTGATCTAAAAGACTTTACAGACTTTTGGATTCATGAAGTGTATATTGGTAATTACGATTGGCTTTCAAATAATATGTACTTCTGGAGTCCTGTCAATCGATATGGCAAATTCAGATGGATAATATGGGATACTGACGTCAGTCTTGGGTTAAATGGAGATCCATCATGGAATTCATTGGCATGGGCAACCAGTACTGAAGATGGGAGGCCAATGGAAGGAAGAAGGACGGCAATAATTCGTGCCTTACTGACTAATGAAAGCTACAGATCTTTTTTTATAACACG
>JABDKX010000166.1 GCA_013001975.1 Saprospiraceae bacterium
CAACAATCAATTGCAGAAATTGCAATGCTTTATGATCTTGAAGAAACGGCTATTCGATTGAGAAACAGATTACCAAAAGATGCAGAACCTCTAAAGGGAGAAAAAATATTTTTAAGAAAAAAGATCAGTTTGTTGAAAAGACCTAATTTTACCAGAGCGCCAGAAGGTGTCCTTGCAACAAATGATGATTTTATATTCTAAATAATTCTTAAATGAAATTTATAACCGTACTTACTTTTCTGTTTTTCTTTAGTTTTTCTTTGCAAGCTCAAGAAGAAAATGTTTCAGGATTCTTTTTTGGACCCAAGCTAGGGCCAACACTAGGATTTCAAAATTGGAACGGAACAGAAAGAAATGCAATGATAAATTATCATTTTGCAGCTTTTATCGAAAGCATTGATCCAGATTATAATGGAGCTTTGTATGCACAATTAGGTTTACACTCAAGAGGAAGTGGCATAAATGTGGTAAGTTCAATTACCAACTTTAGAGCGAATCAAGCATTTGTATTTAGAAACATATCTTTTCAAGCAGGAGCAAAGAAAAGGTTGTTAACAAACTCCTTGAAAACGCCATATTATTTTGTTGGATTAAGATTGGAGTACCAATTAAGTAATAACCTCCAAGAAGTACAAGAAAGATATTTTGGAAGTGTAGCCTCTCTATATTACCCATTACCTGATTTTGTAAACAAATGGACTTATGGGCTGTCTTTTGGTGGCGGAATTGAGTTTTTGGGATCTGAATATGTTCAACCAGTAGTTGAAGTTTCAATTAGTCCTGACATTGCTTTTCAATATCAGTCACAAACGATTTCAGGTATAACGAATCCATATAACGGTCAACCAACAACATTGCCAGAAAGAAGAATTCGAAATTTATCGTTGGAGATAAGCCTGGTGGTAAGGTTTATGAGAAAAGTTATTTATACAGACTAAAATAAATAGCCAAGACCAAAGCTTATAAACTGGCTTTGAGCATTAAACCCTTTGTTATCACCTCGATAATAAAACGACTCTGCGACACCATCGAAACGTTGTTCAAAATTCAAATCAAAATGTAACTGGTATAATTCGATACCAACGCCAACTCGAAATCCGGTTTTAAGTTTTTTACTTCTTTCTTCGAATGATTCAATAGATTTGAAAATCTGATTTTCATTTATCACAAATGAAAAAATAGGTCCTGCACCAAACTTTATGCCTTCCATTCTTAGTCCAGCAGTAAAAGGAACGATAATGCTATTTGTTCTTTTAGTCTCTAATATTGGCACTACATCATCAAGTGAACTAAAGTTAGTATAGAGAAAACGAGATTGTATTCTTCGATAACCCAGTTCACCTTGTATATAGATCAAATCATTACTGTAAGAAATAAAACCACTTATAACAGGGGAAATGTCTTGTTCAAGAAATGATATTTTATAAGTTAAAAAATCCAACTCATCATCTAACTTTATTTCTTGTGACTTATCAAAAGACAAAGTATAATTTGCTTTGACTCCTACCTGGATTTGGCTAAATACAGAACTGAAGGCACATGAGAATATGGTGATATATATTGCATTTCTTATCACTGAAGAAATGGATTGGTTAACTTTTCGCGTTTTATTGTTGTGGAAGGACCGTGACCAGGATATACTATTACATCATCTCCTAATGGATAAAACTTTGACGTAATGCTGTTTATTAATGTGTCAAAATCACCACCAGGTAAGTCTGTTCTACCTATACTTCCTTGAAATAAAACATCACCGGCTATTAATTGATTGGTTTCTTTGTGAAAAAATGAAATACTTGCCGGAGAATGGCCTGGTGTGAAAAGTACTTTTAATGTTGTATTTCCAAAGGTCACTTCGTCGCCCTCAACTATAAATTCTGTTATATCAGGAGAAACCAGATACTTTATACTGTACATTTTAGCCACCATAACATTAGCATCCAAGACTGCTTTTTCTCCTTTATGTGAAATTAAAGGTAAGTTGTAAGTCTCTGAAACAAATTTATTACCCAACACATGATCAATATGGCAGTGGGTATTAATTAGCTTTACTGGCGTCAAATTTTTTGATGTTATAAAAGTTGTAAGGGCTTCTTCTTCCTCAATATTGTTGCACCCAGGGTCAACAATTGCACACTTTAAACTGCTGTCATATAAGACATAAGTGTTTTCTTGAAATGCGTTAAAAGTAAAAATGGCGATGTCCATAATTCTGTTTAAGAATGTGAAAATAATTATAATTATAAGATAAAAGAGAGAAAAGAAAGCACCTCTTGAGTGGGCAAATGTCATATATAAGCTTAAAATAGTCAGATATATTTTATAAAAACCATTAAATTACATTGCTTAAGATATGCATGATTTGAAGACTATTTTTTCATTTATTTTATTTTCATTTTTTGGCTTGTGTTTAAATGCACAATCTATAAACACATCTTTTGGGAAAAACAGAGTTCAATATCATAATGATTTTACTTCTTGGACAAGGTATGAAACAGAAAACTTCATAACTTATTGGTATGGAAAATCAAGAAATATCGCCCAACCTGTTGTTCAAATGGCAGAATTGGATCACGATGAAGTGCAACAGATTTTAGAACATACCATAAGCGATAAAATAGAAATTATAGTCTACATCGACATTTCAGATTTAAAGCAGAGTAACATCGGATTAGAAGAGTCTTTTACCAGCAAGACAGGTAAGACAAAGATCAATGGAAATAAAATGTTTGTTTACTTCGATGGAAATCATTTAAACTTAAGAAAACAAATAAGACAAGGAATCGCAGAAGTTTATTTAAGTTCAATCATTTATGGATCTTCATTTCAGGAAATTGTCCAAAATGCATTATTACTTAATTTGCCAGAATGGTTTAAGGAAGGGATCGTCGCTTATTCAGGAAGCAAATGGGATTATGAAATAGATGATGAATTAAGAGAGTTGCTAGATTATAATCCGAAATTTTATGAATTTCAAAAGCTGGCAAAGGAACATCCAAGAGTTGCTGGTCACAGCATGTGGAACTTTATCGCCCAGAACTATGGTGAATCCACGATAGCCAATATTATTTATTTGACAAGAATAAACAGAAACTTGGAAAACAGCTTCCTTTTTATTTTAGGGGATGATTTTAAAACTATTGAAAATGATTGGTCTTCTTTTTTAGAATCCAAATATGATTCAGAGACTGATAACTTTACTTTGACGGATTCATTAAATGAACAGAAGTTAAAGAATAAAAAAGGTGTTCCTATTAGTCATATGAAGTTAAGCCCCAATGGAAAATTATTAGCCTATGTAACCAACCATAACGGTAAAGCAAAAGTCTATGTTAGAGATCTTGAAAACGATTCAGAAAAGATGATCTTCAAGAATTCATATAAAAACTTCTTTCAAGCTACTGATTACAACTATCCTCTTATTGCTTGGCATCCTCAAATTCCAGAACTGTCAATTATTTATGAACACCGAGATGTTATAAAGCAAAGAAAAATATTTGTTCCAGACGAAGAATATGAAGACGATGTATTAACACAAGATTTTCAAAGAATATATAGTTTAGAATACTTAGATGGTGAAAAGTATTTAATGACAGCATCGAAAGATGGATATTCTGATCTGTATATTTATAATACACGATTAAGAAGTAGTGAAAGGCTAACTGAAGATTATTACGACGATTTAGATGCAAGGCCAATTATTTATGAAGGCGAACAATCTGTTTTATTCAGCTCCAACAGAACAACGACCAAATTAGAAAGGAATAGGATAGACACTATATTGCCTTTGGATCAATTTGATCTCTTTATTTTAAAAGGATTGGGTAAAGAGAAGTCATTGATTCAATTGACCGCAACACCCGAGGTATCTGAAATCAAACCTCAAACCTCAAGCAGTAATGATGTTTTTTATCTCAAAGAAAGTTCTGGCATTTTGAATGCTTATTCCATAAACATTTATAATAAAAGCATTACCCCAGTTACAAATCTTGAAAGGAACATTATCATTCATAATAAAGTACCCAATTCTAACAAATACTTTTTTAGCTACTATGATGAAGGGCGCTATAAAGTTTTTTTAAAAGATTATGATCGTAAAGAGAAAGTCTGGCTTAAGAAGACGAATTATTATGCAACAGAAAAGCCTACTGAAGATAATGAAGTTTTAATTCCATTTATGCCAATAGAAGAGGAAGAAGAAGTTATAACAGAAGGACAACTTTTTCAAAGTGAATTTAGTGACCCGGTCGAATTGATGCCAATAGAATCTTATGTTCAAAAAGGAAACGAGACAAATGTGTTCAGCAAATATTTTAAAGATTATTATTCTGGATCTGTTCAAGACGGGAAAAGAGTAATTAAGTATAGTCCGATGCGAGCTAATGCATCAAGAGTAAAATTTAGATTGGCAGACTTTACAACAAAGCTGGACAACTCTGTTTTATTCGAAGGGCTCGAAAGTTATGCTGGTGACGACAAAGAACTGAACAATGTTCCTATGGGTATTCTATTCAAAGGAACTATAAAGGACTTATTTGAGGATTATGACATTCAGGTTGGTGTTAGGTTACCAACAAGCTTCAATGGTTACGAATACTTTTTTGTTTTTGATGATAAAAAGAGTTTGATAGATCGCAGATTTGCTGTTTATCGCAAATCAGAAACAAGCATTATTGACCCAACAGCATTTCCTATCCAAAGAGAAAAAAGACATACTATTTTAGGTATGTATCAAATAAAATATCCATTTGACATTTATAATAGTTTAAGGTTAACAGGAAGCTTGAGGTTAGATAAGTATTTAAGTGTAGTAGTCGATGCACCTACATTAAATGCACCTAAAGTGAATGAAAAAAGGTTGAGTTTAAAAGCGGAATATATTTTTGATAATTCTTTCGATGTCAGTACAAATATTAAAAACGGAACAAGAGCAAAAGTTTTTATGGAAGGTATCAATCAATTTAATCTTGAATTATCAGATGGGTTTAATATTGATCCTTCAAAAGGAATCACTGGCGTTTTGGGTTTTGATGCCAGACACTATATTCCTATTTTTAAACAAGCAGTTTTTGCATTAAGGGCAACAGGAGCGACTTCATTTGGATCTAATCGAATTGTTTATTATTTGGGCGGAGTAGAAAATTGGCTCTTTAACAAATTTGATAATACAATACCTCTACCACCCGGAAATGATTTTTCATATAAAGTATTAGCACCTCATTTGAGAGGATTTAAAAACAACATACGTAATGGAAACTCTTATGCATTGACTAATGCAGAACTAAGGGTTCCAATATTCAGATTCCTAAGTAAGAAACCCGAAGGCAATTCTTTTTTTAAAAACTTCCAGATTACAGGCTTTTTTGATGCAGGTTTGGCTTGGTATGGCATTGGTCCTAATGCCGAAGACAACCCGTTGAATACTATTGAAGTTTCTAACCCTATGGATAATCCTGTAATCACAGTTAATGCAAGATATTTTAGAGATCCTTTAGTAATGGGATACGGGTTTGGGTTTAGAAGCAACCTCTTGGGTTATTTCATTAAATTTGATTATGCTTGGGGAATAGAAACGGGCGTAACGCAAGATCCAAGAATGTACCTAAGTTTAGGCACTGATTTCTAGCATACAGATTTTTGACTCTACCATTAGTATTTTTTGACTATTAAACTAAAAATTATGAGGTTTTTTCTGTTTATACTATTGAGTGCTTTTCTATTATCATGTAATTCAGAAAAGGCAACATCAGTTAACAAATTAAATGAAGTTAATGTCAGAATGGATAAAGAGCCAGGCCTCATTAACCCATTTTATGCACCGACCAGTCAAGGGAGAACAGTTTATCAATATATCTTTTTACCTCTTGCCGATTATCATCCTGAAACATTAGAGTTAACACCTATTTTAATTGAAGAAATTCCAGAAGGAAGTGAAGTTGAAATTGATGGTGAGAAACGAATAGCTTATGATATTAATTTTAGAGATGACGCTAAATGGCCAGATGGCACATCTGTAACAGCTAAAGATTACTTATTAGCAGTATTAATGATAAAGCATCCTAAAACTTTGATTGTTGGTTGGCAACCATATTTTACTGCAATGAAAAAAATTGAATTGGATGATAATGATCCAAGACATTTTAAAATATTCTTAGATCCAAATTATATGGTTGGAAAAGAAGCGGCCGTCACTTCCTCAGTAATGCCAGCGCATAAATTTGACCCTAATAACATATTAATTGGCAAACAAGACTTGATCTTCGGTGAAAACTATGAAACCAGCGACAGTGCTGAATTAAAGGTTGTAGAAGAAATTAATAATTCAAGAAACCATAAGAAAGAAATATTCCAAAATGGTCCATATACGATTACGGACTTTCAAACAGATGAATTTCTGATTCTTGATGCAAAAAAGGATTATTGGGGACAAGCGTATCCTAACAACCCGTTCTTGCAAAGCAATTCTGACAGAATAGTAATTAGAGTTGTTCCAGATGAGGTCGCCGCTATTAATATGGCTAAAGATGGAAGACTAGATTTTTTAAACATGAAATCTAGTGATGCTTTTTTCGAATTAAAAAACAACCCAGAGACAAACAAAGATTGGACCTTCCACGTACCTCCTGTTAGGACGTATTATTTTCTTTCATTAAATAACCGCTCTCCAATTTTTAGAGACAGAGGCGTACGACGTGCCATCGCTCACTTGGTAGATGTGGAGGATATTATTGAAAACATAGATGGTGGTTTGGGGATGCGAACAACAGGACCATTCCATCCTTCACGATCTTATTATGATGAATCACTTTCACCAATAAAATACGATCCAGAATTAGCCTCAAAAATGTTATCAGAACTGGGATGGAATGATTCTGATGGTAATGGAATAAGAGACAAGGTCGTTGATGGTAAAAAAGAAGAACTTAGTTTAGAATTTCTTTATACAGGCAGTAATTTGGCTAAAAGTATAGGCTTGTTGTTTCAAGAAAGCGCTAAAAGTGCAGGTGTTGAATTGACCCTGGTTTCGAAGAAAATGGGATTAATGCGAAAAGAAAACCTAAATATCTACAACTATGACATGGCAGCCCTTGCCATCACATCAGATGAGGCGCCAGATGACCCTTATTCTAGATGGCACTCCGACAATGCCATTCCTGGAAAAAGAAACGTTTCGGGTTACTCAAATAAAGATGCAGACAAACTTATTGAGACTATCAGAACTACAAGAGATACAGATCTTCGAAAAGAAAAATATAAAGAACTCCAGAAGGTTATGTATGATGATCAACCAGTCATTTTTCTTTACTGTCCATTGCAAAAGATGATGATCAACAATAGGTTGGATGCCAAAGCGACTTCAAAAAGACCAGGATATCTTGCAAACACTTTTAAACTTAAAAATTAAAGGGTATTCGAAATCTTTAGGTACTGATTCTTTTTCATAGTTTAGCATTAGTTAAATTTAACCGTTGTTACGATATCTTCTTAATAGAATTCTTATTGCAGTACCGACACTTGTCATTATCAGTGTGGTTATTTTCTATATGAGCAAAATCATTCCTCAAGATCCTGTCTTAGCATTATTAAATTATCGTGGTGTTGACAACGCTATCAAAAATGACGCACAATATGAAAGAATATATAAGGAGCTTAATTTAAACAAGCCCTCATTTTATTTTTCAGTTTTACCAAATAATTATCCAAAAAATCTGAATAAAATTGTTGACAGTAACCTGAGAGGGCTTGCTAAAACCTTGGCGAACCAAGGTTTTGATGGACGTGATGTTTTAAACGCAATAGACGAGTTTGATAAATTAAAGCAAAAGTTTGAAGAAGAGAAAAACACCCAACAATTAATTGAGATAAATAAATTGTTTTTAAAGGATGAAATAATTGATCTCACATTTTTACCAAGTTTAAGAAATGCAAAAAGGATAAAATTTTATTATCCAAAAATATTTTGGCATGGAGGTGAAAACCAATATCATTTATGGTTAAGCAATATTCTTGACGGCAGTTTCGGGATATCAATTGCTGATGGAAAAAAGGCACTTGATAAAGTAAAGAAGGCTATGACTTGGACCTTAAGTTTTACACTATTAGAGTTTTTCCTTAGTTTATTTTTAAGTGTTTTAATCGGTGTGTTTCTGGCATATAACCCCAACGGAAAATCTCAAATTATAGTCAATCAAATTTTATATCTTCTTTATTCTATTCCCATATTTTGGATGGCGACGATGTTGGTTGTTTACTTTACTACTGATGACTATGGGCTAAACATTTTTCCTTCAGTTGGAATTGACATTTATCCAGGCAAATCAACTATTGAACAGATTGCCTTGAATTATAAAAAACTCATTCTTCCAATTTTATGCATTGCGCTACATTCATTGGCATATATAACTAGATTCGTAAGAAGAAGCTTAATGGATGAAATGCAAAAAGATTATGCTTCTTTGGCTTACTCAAAAGGTTTGACCAAAAAAGAGGTTATACGAAAGCATGCACTTAAAAATTCATTAATTCCATTAATCACAACGTTGGCTAAATCATTTGCGGCAGCCTTTGGTGGCGTATTGGTAATTGAAATTGTTTTTAATATTCCCGGGGTTGGTAGATTATTAGTAAATTCTATTGATTATGGTGATTGGAATGTGATTTTTTGTATCACCTTAATATTGTCTTTCATTACTATCATTTCTTTTATCATTGCCGATATATTATATAGTATTGTAAGCCCGAAAGTTCAGCTTAATTCAAATATGAAATAATGATGAACTTGAAAAAATATATAATAAATCTAAAAAGGCACCATAAGATTGGACTTATTGTTTTTTGCACGATAGCATTATTACACAAGTTCATCGCGAATGAAAAATATATTGTAGCTGGAACTGAAAATGGCATTGCTTTTTTTGTAGAAGGTGAAAAAGCAAACAAAGGAATAAAGACACTAATTCCGTATTCACCAAATAGTATTGATAAAAAAAATAGAAAGGTTGGACCATTGTCAAAACAAGATGTTCCATCACTATATTATCGACATTGGTTAGGAACGGATTCAGTTGGCAGAGATGTATTAGCAGGCATTATTCACGGAAGCTTTATTGCTTTTAAAGTTGGTGTTGTAACGGTTTTATTTTCTTTAATTATTGGATTATTATTTGGCTATTTAAGTGGCTACCTTGGAGACAGTGGAGCACGTATAAAGAAAAGCACATTTTGGTTATGGGTATTAAGTGTGTTATTGTTTTGGTTCTACGGGCTTTACTCTCATGGAATAGTGTCATATATATGTTTTGCAATTCCGTTTCTTTTATTAGCATTTTTTATTTACAAAACGCCCCAACATAAAAAAGGAAATATGGGGTTTCCTTTTGATGTGATTGTTTTTAGAATTATTGAAATTATAAATGCAATACCAGGTCTCTTTATACTGCTCTTAATTTTAGCTTTGTTTAGAGAACGTTCATTTACAAATGTCATCGTCGTCATTGTTTTTCTAAGATGGCCTGCTGTTGCCAGACACTTAAGAGCAGAAATACTAAAAATTAAAGAAGAAGATTATGTTAAAGCAGCAAAGTCAATTAATCTGTCTGACAGCAAGATATTTTTACATCATGTATTACCACAAGCGATCTCACCTATTATAATAATTTGTGCGTTTAGTTTTTCAACAGCTGTATTAACGGAATCAACATTATCCTTTTTGGGAATTGGGGTGCCCCTTGATCAGGTAACATGGGGAAGCTTGCTTAAAGAAGCCCGTTACGATTTTGATTCTTGGTGGTTAGCATTGTTTCCTGGGTTAGCAATATATGCGCTGATATTTCTATTTAATTCGATAGGAGACCGAATAAATAACCAGCTGAGAAAGGTGTAGAGCTTACTTCCTCATTTTTTTCTTTTGCTTTTTAGACCAAAGACCAGACTTACCTCTTTTCGTTGAAAGGTTACCATCCTTATCAGTTTTAGCTTGATATTTTTGCTCTAATTCACACCCTTCACCTGATTTACATGATTGAAAATTGGCAAAAGAAAGGCAGAAAATGGCTAAAATTGAGAACCGAAGTATACTTTTCTTAATCATAAGTGGATTATTTGAATCACAAAAAAGCATGAAATTAATAGAATAACTACAAAAAAAGGGTCAAAATTGCCCCTAACCCCAATAAAACAAGGATTTTTATAGGATTAAAACATTATAAATTTTGTTTATATGTAATGTTGGTCTACTTTTACGCCAGATTTATTTAATTAATCAATTTAAAAAAGAACTCATGAATAAAGGAGATTTAATCAAAGCAGTAGCGGAAAGCGCAAACTTAAGCCAAAGTCAGGCATCTGATGCTGTACAAGCTGTTTTCGATTCAATTGAATCAACGTTGAAAAGTGGAGATAAAGGGTCATTTATAGGATTTGGTACTTTTTCTACAAGTCACAGACCTGCAAGAGATGGAAGAAATCCTGCTACAGGTGAAACAATTAAAATTAAAGCTAAAACGGTTGTTAAATTCAAGCCAGGTAAAGCTTTATCTGAAGCGGTAAACTAAGATTTATCGAACAGGAAAAATTTATTAAAGGCAAGCACTTCGCTTGCCTTTTTTATTTTATACAATTGACAAACTAAAACAAGCATTAACTTTTTAATGCCATTCAAAAAAGCCAAATTTGCACCATAAATATTAACATGAGTATTGATATTGAAAACCTAAAACGAACAGCAAGTCAAGTTCGCAGAGATATAATCAGACAAGTGGCAGCTGTCAATTCAGGACATCCTGGAGGCTCACTTGGTTGCGCAGATTTATTTACCGCACTTTATTTCCATATTATGGATCATGATCCTTCTTTTAATATGAAAGGTGATAATGAAGATATGTTTTTCTTATCCAACGGTCATATTTCACCTGTATGGTATAGCGTTCTTGCTAGAAGTGGATACTTTCCAATTCAGGAATTAGCAACATTCAGAAAAATTAACTCAAGATTACAAGGGCACCCAGCAACACACGAAGGCTTACCAGGAATTCGCGTTGCCTCAGGTTCTTTAGGTCAAGGAATTTCTGTAGCTATTGGAGCAGCGTTAACTAAAAGATTAAATAAAGACGACAAACATATTTTTGTTCTTACCGGAGATGGAGAATTACAAGAAGGGCAAATATGGGAATCTCTTATGTTTGCCGCTCATCATAAAGTAGACAATCTTATAGCGATCGTGGATTATAATGGGCAACAAATAGATGGTCCTAATGAGGAAGTAATATCTCTTGGGAACCTTCATGACAAGTGGTCTAGTTTTGGTTGGGATGTTCTTGAGATGGATGGACATGATTTTGAAGATATTATAAATACAATTACCAAAGCTAAAGAAAACAAAGGCACTGGAAAACCTGTCGTTATTTTAATGAAGACAGATATGGGGAAAGGTGTTGACTTTATGGAAGGAACTCATAAGTGGCATGGAAAAGCGCCTAATGCCGAACAAACAGAATCAGCTTTATCACAATTAGAAGAAACGCTTGGAGACTATTAATATGCTAGATAAATACACTTACACCGAAAAAAAAGCGACAAGAGATGGATTTGGCGCTGCAATGACAGAATTGGGAAGAGAAAATGAAAAGGTAGTTGCACTTTGTGCGGACCTAATTGGCTCGTTAAAAATTCAAAAATTTATTGAAGAAAATCCTCAAAGATTTTTTCAAGTTGGAATTGCTGAAGCTAACATGATGGGAATAGCCGCTGGTTTAGCAACCACAGGAATGATTCCATTCACTTCTACCTTTGCAAACTTTAGTACAGGCAGGGTTTATGACCAGATAAGGCAATCAATTGCTTATTCCCACAAGAACGTCAAAATATGCGCATCACATGCTGGCTTAACGTTAGGCGAAGATGGTGCGACGCACCAAATTTTGGAAGATGTAGGAATGATGAAAATGTTGCCAGGAATGACAGTTATTAATCCTGCAGATTATAATCAAACCAAAGCTGCAACAAAAGCAATTGCAGATTTTAAAGGGCCCGTATATTTAAGATTTGGCAGACCAGGGTGGCCTGTTTTTATGCCAGAAGGAGAATTCGAAATTGGGAAAGCCATCCTAATGAATGAAGGATCTGATATAACGCTGATTGCAACTGGACACATGCTTTGGTATGCTGTAGAAGCAGCAAGAAAACTTGAGGCTGAAGGAATGAGTGTTGAGCTTATAAACATTCATACCATTAAGCCGTTAGATGAAGAAGCCATACTTAAGTCCGTTAAGAAAACAGGGAAGTGTGTTGTCGCTGAAGAGCATCAAAGAAATGGCGGATTGGGAGAAAGTGTTGCTGGGCTTTTAGCGAGAAATCACCCAAGCCCAATGGCGTTTGTTGCTGTAAATGACAGCTTTGGTGAAAGTGGTAAACCATCAGAATTATTAGATAAATATGGTTTAAGTATAAATGATATCATAGCTGCTTGCAAAAACCTCAGGTAATAAATATTAAATAGCCTACTTAAAATTTGTGATATGAAATTTGGAACGAAAGTAATTCATGCAGGTGTAAAACCAGATCCATCGACTGGAGCTATAATGACACCTATCTTTCAAACATCTACCTATGTTCAATCGGCACCAGGTAAACATCATGGGTTTGAATATGCAAGAACACAAAATCCTACGAGAAATGTTTTGGAAGAGAATCTTGCGGCATTGGAAAATGGAAAGTATGGTATTTGTTTCGCAAGTGGGTTAGCAGCTATGGATGCTGTCGTTAAATTATATAAATCAGGAGATGAAATAATTTGTACCAATGATTTGTATGGTGGGTCTTATAGATTGTTGACAAAAGTCTATAGCAACTTTGGCGTAAAGTCAAAGTTTGTTGACATGTACAACGCGAAAGGATTTGAAGCTCAAATTTCTAAAAACACTAAGCTAATTTGGATTGAAACTCCAACAAATCCAATGTTAAATATTGTAGATATAAAAGCAATTTGTAAAATTGCCAAAGCACATAAAATAAAAGTTATTGTAGACAATACTTTTGCTTCTCCTTACTTACAGAACCCTTTGGATCTTGGGGCAGACATGGTACTCCACTCTTGTACAAAGTATTTAGGGGGACACTCAGATGTAGTCATGGGGGCAGTAGTCACCAAGTCTAAATCATTAGCAGACAAATTACATTTTATTCAAAACTCGACTGGTGCGGTACCAGGTCCTCAAGATTGTTTTTTAATGTTAAGAGGAATCAAAACACTTCACCTTAGAGTTGATAGAGCCTGTGCAAACGCAAAAAAGATAGCGGACTTTTTAAAGGGTCATAAGAAAGTTTCTAAAGTGTACTACCCTGGATTTAAAGATCATCCCAATCATAAAATTGCTAAAAAGCAAATGAATAATTTTGGCGGAATGGTTTCTTTTGATTTGACCAATAACAATTTTGGTACAGCTAAGAAAATTCTTAAATCTACAAAGTTATTTGCTTTGGCTGAATCTCTGGGAGGCGTGGAATCATTAATTGGCCATCCTGCATCAATGACGCACGGATCTATTCCAAAAGAAGAAAGACTTAAAGTAGGATTGACAGACTCATTGATCAGATTAAGTGTCGGTGTCGAAGATGTTAATGATCTGATTGCAGACCTCGAAAAAGCACTGAGCAAAGCGTAATAACAGTTCAAGTTTTTCCTAGAATTTCATGGTTACCTTTTAAGCATGTTATCATTATAGGTTAAATCTTATAATGTACAACAACAATTTTCCTATCAATAAGTGGGCAGAAGAAGATCGACCACGTGAAAAACTAGTCTTGAAAGGTAAAGCAAGTTTGAGCAATGCTGAAATTCTTGCCATTTTATTGGGTAGTGGATCAAGAAACAGTTCGGCGGTAGATTTAGCAAAAATTATTCTAAGCCACTATAAAAACAACTTACACGACTTAGGTAAAGTAGGTGTAGAAGAATTAAAAAAGTTTAAGGGAATTGGAGAGGCAAAAGCCATTATTATAATTGCAGCGCTAGAATTGGGAAGACGGAGGCAAGTAAAAGATATAAATGCTAAACCCAAAATAGTTTCAAGTCAAGACGCTTATGAGTGTGTACACAGTTTGATGTCTGATTTGGACCACGAGGTATTTAAAATTATTCTATTAAACAGAAGCAACTGTATTTTGAAAGTTGAAACAATTAGTGTTGGCGGTGTATCAGGAACAGTGGTAGATCCGAAAATTGTTTTTAAAAAAGCACTTTCAATCCAAGCGTCAAGCATTATTTTAGTTCACAACCACCCTTCGGGAAACTTACAACCATCAAAAGCAGATCTGAGCATTACTAAAAAAATCAGTAATGCAGGAGAAGTTCTTGATATAAAAGTATTGGATCACCTAATAATTTCTGAAATGGGATATTTTAGTTTTGCCGATGAAGGACTTATGTAGTTTGTTCCCATCTTGCAATTATACTTTTATTAAATAAGATCATTTGAAACACGGATCTTGACAACATAAATGCAATCATACCAGCCCATACAGAGTAAAGTGGATAGGCGTTATTTAAACTATAAAATACAGCGAAAAAAGCGACAACAGATATTAGCATAGAGTTCCGCAATTCTACAGAAGCGGTTGCGCCACTATATACACCGTCCCAAACAAATGCTAACGCACCTGCCAATCCAACCAGAGCTAACCAAATGAAATAGGGCTGACTGTCATTTATAAGATCTTGATTCGTTGTCAAGACACGAAGCAGTTGCTGGCCATAAAAAGTATATGATAGTGCGAAAACGCAACCTAATGCCAGGCCATAAATCAAACATTTTTTGATTACTTTTTTGACCACCTTTATTTGCCCTGCCCCTAAATATTTACCCACCAAACTTTCTGAAGCGTAAGCAAATCCATCAACGGTATACGACATTAAATAAAATAATTCCAACAACATTTGATTAGTCGCCAAATAAGCATCTCCCAACTTGGAAGAATGGTTGGTGAAGTAACTAAAGACAAGAATTAATCCCATGTTTCTGATAAACATGTCCCTATTAATAATTAGAAAGCGCTTCAATTCTTGTGCTTTAAAAACACCTCTATTGAAATACTTTCTCGCTTTTGATCGATGGCGATAAATAAATATTATCATTGCAAGAACTAAAGTCAGCCATTGAGCAATGAGCGTTCCATATGCTACACCAGCAACACCTTTTTCCAGTATAATTACAAAGTACCAACTGAAGAAAATATTTAAAATATTAGCAACGATTGTTAGTACCATAGGCGCAATGGCGTTTTGAACGCCAAAGAACCAACCCCTGAAGGAAAAAAGGCACAATACAGCAGGAGCAGCCCAAATCCTAATATGAAAATATTCACTGGCAAGACCTTTGACCTTTTGTGATCCATCTAGAATGCTGAAAAACAGGCCATCTAAAAAGGAATGAAGCAGCAATAATATGCCGCTTATAATGACACCTATAATCAGCCCCCGATAAAGCAAGCTGTAAATTTCATTGTCATCATTTTTGCCAAATGCTTGAGCGGTTAATCCGGTTGTGCCAGGTCTTAAGAACCCAAAGCCCCAATATAAAATATTGAATATGATGCCTCCAATGGCAATAGCTCCGATATATGCAGGATCATTCATCCTACCCATGAGTGCAGTATCTACAATCCCTAATAAAGGAATCGAAATATTTGAAACAATATTCGGAATTGATATTTTGAATATTTCTTTATCTAAGGTCAAGTTATTTGTTTAAGTATTGAATCCATCTTCGATACCACTTCATCTACATTTTGCTTATTAAAACATAAGGGTGGCTTGCTTTTAATTACATTGTTATATGGTCCATCAGTTGAAGTCAAAACATGCAATTCACGAAGTCTGTTTTTTAGTATTTGTGCTGTATCTGTTTTAGGGGTTTGCCTCTCTGGATCTGAAAATTCTATGCCAATGAAAAGACCTTTCCCACGAACATCAGCTATCACAGGATATTCGGATTTAAGTTGATTTAATTGCTCTAAATAATAGCTTCCTGTTGCTTTTGCATTAGCTTGTAACTGTTCGTCTTCAATAATTGATAAGACGGTTTCTCCTACAGCACAGGATATTGGATTGCCACCAAAAGAACTGAAAAACTCCATTCCATTGTCAAACGAATCGGCAATTTCTGTAGTTGTGATTACAGCGCCTATGGGATGACCGTTACCCATTGGTTTTCCAAGTATAACAATGTCGGGGATGACATCTTGCATTTCAAACGCCCAATAATTTTGACCCAGACGCCCAAAACCAGTTTGCACCTCATCTGCTATTAGCAATATATTATTCTCCTGTAATATAGGTAAAACAGTTTTTAAATACTCTGGAGCTATTGGCACCTGACCGCCACAACCAGAAATACATTCTACAATTAAGGAAGAAGGTGTTTTGTTTAAGTTAACCAGATTCTGAATACGAGAAACAGCGTCTTCTCCATAAGCGACTCCAGTTTTAAAATGGCCGTTATATGTTTTTGGTAAAGGCAGCGTTGTTATACTTGATCCTGCACCGGACCCTCCATGTCCATCAAACTTGTATGCACTTATTTCAATTCCAAGGGCAGTATTACCATGATAACCATGTTCAAGCACCAATTGATGCGATCTCTGAGTATAATTTCTTGCCACTCTAATAGCAAGGTCACTGGCAGCACTTCCAGAATTGACAAACAATACTTTATTTAGTTTTTTAGGAAAATATGCAAGCAGTTGCTCAGCATATGAAGCATAGCCGTCATAGATATACCGCGTATTTGTATTAAGGGTGTGTGACTGTTTGGCAATTGCATTTGTAATTCTTGGATGGCAGTGACCGACATGGGGGATATTATTGTAGGCATCAAGAAATCGATTTCCAGATTTATCATGCATGTATTGAAATACTGCATTATTGAAATATATGGGAGAATCATAACTCAGCTTTAAAGCATTGCTTGTCATTTGTCTTCTTGCAATCAATTGAGCCTCTATGTTTGCCTTAATGTCAGATTTCAACCCAGCAGCTAATAGCAACTGTTCTTGGACATGAATAGGGTTGAATGCAATCCATTGATTTAAAAGTTTTTTTGCTGGCTTTTCACTAACCAGTATGTATTCGGTATCAATGGCTTCAAATTTTGCTTTTGCTGATCCACAAAGACTTGTACATAACCTAGCAGGAATAAGATAAAATAACAATGCTATTTCTTCTTTAGAGATAGAACGCTTTGATACATATCCTTTAATAAAAGATTCTGCACAAGCAATTGGATTTTCTTTATTAAATAAGAGGTATGCTAAAGCGATGCCGATGTCATTTATTAATGGTGAAAAAGAAATGTCTCCAAAATCAATAACACCAATTACTTTACCACCATCACATAATACGTTCCAATCGTTTAAGTCATTGTGATGTATATATCTTGGCAATTTCTTTAAAGTTGTTATCGCATTTTGATTAAACGAAAGGATGAAATAGTCAACCAACTTTTTTAAGCTTGCATCTTGTATTTTACTACTGTCATTATCAGCAGTATTCAGCATATTCCAAACAAACTGCCTGTTTTTAATATTTAGATATTTAGAGGAATCGGAAACAGATACAACAGCACTGTGAAAAAGAGCCACTTTTTGACCAAAATCAAACACCAAGCTATCCGTATGTTCAACATTTACAAATAGAGAACCTTCAATATAGTTGCTTAGGCGATAACAACTGTCTTCTGCTAAATAAAGAGAATCACCTTGAACTGTAGAGATATTAGTAGGTAAACTATAAGGAAGTATTGGGTCTAATAGATTTATAAAGTCTATTTCTTCACGTACAATTTCTGATTCTTTAATGGGATATTTCTTTAATACATATTTTTTACCATCAGACCCTTCAATTAAAAAATTACTACTGCCATAACCTTCAAGCTTTTTTAATACTTCACCTTCTACTCCAAATTGCTTTAAAATTGAATACATTGTGTAAATGTAAACACACTATAAATATTTGATAGTAAATTGAGAAAGAAATATAATCTCAATTGTTATACAGTTGGTTGAACTTCTTTTAAATTCGCTTGTATATATTAAATTAAAGCTTACCCTAACAATTTATATCAATAGTTTATAAATGCAGCCAGACAATCAGAAGCAAGATTTGGACTTAGTTGTTTTAGCGAAAGTGCTGAAACTTTCTAAGCCTTATATTAAAATCTTTGCATTTTGTATCTTCTTAGCAGTTGTTATGGCAGTAGTAGCCAACATACGTCCTTTTTTAATTGGGACTATGGTTGATGACTATATATTTAAGAATGATATGGATGGTTTGAAAAAAATGGCCATTATCTATATCCTTTTTGTATTAGCTAACGTCTTGGTAAGGTATTTTTTCATTTATTATTCTCAAGTTTTAGGGCAATCAGTAATTAAAGACCTGAGAGTTAAAGTTTTTGAGCATGTTCAAAGTCTTAAACTCAGATATTTTGACCAAACGCCAGTAGGAAGAACGATCACAAGAACAATAAGTGATGTTCAAGCGATTAATGAAATATTTACACAAGGCGTTTTGACGATGTTTGCAGATATTCTAGGCATTTTTGCGATTCTTGGATTTATGTTTTATCACAGCTGGAGATTAACACTTGTATGCCTGGCAACACTGCCTTTAATGATTATCGCAACCTACATTTTTAAGGAAAAAGTGAAAGTATCTTTTCAGAATGTAAGGAATCAAATATCTATAATGAATTCATTTTTGCAAGAGCAAATATCTGGAATGCAGATAGTTCAAATGTTTAATGCAGAAAAACAAGAGGCTAAAAAATTTAAAGAGATAAATAGAAAATATACAGAAGCAAACTTAAATGCTATCGAATATTATGCAATATTTTATCCTGTAGTAGAAATTATATCTGCTGTTGGATTGGCTTTATTGATATGGGTTGGATCAAGAGGAATTTGGAACCACACCATTAGCGCAGGTGCCTTTATTTCTTTTCCGCTTTATCTGAACATGTTGTTTCGACCTGTCAGAATGATTGCTGATAAATTTAACACTTTGCAAATGGGCTTAGTAGCTGCTGATAGGGTTTTTAAACTGATAGAACGCGACGATAAAATCCGGGATTATGGAGAAGTTGTCAAAGACAATATCAGAGGGAATGTAAAATTTGAAGATGTATCTTTTGCCTATGATGAAAAAACCTTTGTCTTAAAAAATATAAATTTTGAATTAGAGGCGCATAAGACTTTAGCCATTGTAGGAAGTACAGGGTCCGGAAAAACATCAATCATTAATATACTTAACAGGTTTTATCCTATTCAAAAAGGTCGAATTATAATTGATAACATCGATATTAAAAAGTTGAAACTAAATTCTTTAAGAACAAAAATTGCTATGGTTCTTCAAGATGTCTTTTTATTTAACGGTACGGTAATGGACAATATCACATTGAGAGATGATACAATGGATAGGGGCGAAGTGATAAAAGCATCAAAAGAAATTGGAGCACATCCATTTATAGAAAAATTACCGGGAGGCTATGATTTTAAAATAACAGAAAGAGGATCAAACTTATCAATGGGTCAGCGACAATTAATTTCATTTGTAAGGGCTTTAGTTATAAATCCTGACATTTTGATTTTGGATGAAGCAACCTCATCGATAGATACAGAAACGGAATCAATTATTCAGTATGCCATTGAAAAACTTATTGAAAAAAGAACTTCAATAATAATTGCACACAGACTTTCAACAATTCGGCATGCTGATAAAATTATGGTCCTTGACAAAGGAGAAGTTGTAGAAACAGGATCACACGATGAACTTATACAAAATATGAATGGTCATTACCGAACGCTATATGAAAAACAGTTCGAACAGTCGGTTGAGGTATAGCACTGGTCTAATAAATGAACAAAGGTGTCATCCTTTTCATAGATTTTACGTTAGTAATTATAAAGTAGTTTTTATAACTTCATAATTAAAAGAAACTTATGAAACAACGAAGAAAAAGTGTAAGCCCAATAGCAGGAGTTGTAGCATTTGCATTTATTGCCATTATGATTTTTATTGCTGTTTCAGCAGTTAAAGGCGTTTTTGCAATATTATCTTGGTTAGCACTTCCTCTGATTGTTTTGGCTTTGGTATTTAACTATAATGTCATTTTAGATTATTTAAATTGGATTTGGCAAACAGGAAAAAGAGATCCTGTCAAAGGATTGATGTACGGATTGGGATCGGCGGTATTTTATCCTTTTGTTACTGCTTACCTTGCTGTGAAAGCTTTTGCAACACGAAAGTGGGCTAGAGATGATCGTCAAAAGAAAAAAGTAAAAGGAGATTATATTAAATACGAAGAAGTAGAAGATGATTTTTTGGAATTGCCAGATTTAAATAAGGTAAAAGAAAAACAACCACAGAAACCTTCTGGCAACCAGTATGACGATATGTTTTAAATGATATTTTATACTGTATTTACAGTTGCAATTGTAGCAGCTTACGCTTATTTAATTCTTTTTAACCTACAGCATTGGACGTCTTCTAAACAGGCATTAATACAAACCAATATTGAAAAAAGCCCCTTTTTTTCAATATTAATTCCCGTAAGAAACGAAGCAGAGAACATAACCAAATGTCTTGACTCAATTCTAGTTAATAAAGATGTTGATTTTATAAATTTTGAAATTATTGTAATAAATGATAACTCAACGGATCAAACACCTTCAATTTTAAAGTCATTTATAAGCAAAGGCATAAAGGTATTATCACTCAATAAGGGAGTTGCAAAATCCCATAAGAAAGCAGCTTTAAACCTTGGTTTGTCAAAAGCAAATGGCAACTATATTATTCAACTTGATGGAGATGTCATCGTTCCTCAAAATTATTTGTCAACCATAGAGCAGTATGTAAAAAAATTCTCACCAGACTTTTTGGCCGCACCCATTAAAATTTCTAATAGTCAAACCCTTCTTGGAAACTTTCAAATATTAGATTGTGCAGGTATGATGATGGTAACTCAAGCGGGCATTAAATCAAAGCAATGGTATATGGCAAATGGGGCCAATATGGTTTATAAGAAAAGTGATTATGCTTATGATGAAAGTGGTAAAGCATCAGGGGATGATATTAATAATATCCAAAGTGTAGCTTCTAATCCAGAGAGTAGAATTGCCTTTTTAAAAGATATTAATGCGACGGTACAAACGAACGCAGAAAAAAAATGGTCTACATTATATCATCAACGCATAAGATGGGGAACAAAAAATAGAGGGATGAAAAATCCTAAAATGATTATAATGATGCTGATCCCATTTATAAATGCATTATTGATTTTAGCTCATCCTATATTGGCGATCTTGTTTTTTGGAAAAGTAGCTTGGGTTTTATTGGCCATTCACCTTTTTATAAAAAGTACTGTCGATTATATCTATTTAAAAGAGGCCACCGCTTTTTTTAAGAATGAAGCGAGTATGCGCTTTTTTTTTAATTCAGCTGTACTTCATGTTGTATACATAAGCCTGATCGGTCTAGGCAGTTTGTTTTTTAAAAAATATAAATGGAAAGGTAGAATAGTGGAATAAAAAAAAGACAGGCAATCGCTTATAACATAACTCAATCTCAAAAGTGTTGATTACCTGTCTCTAAAACAGTAGATTTTATATATCTTTTTTATGAGGCCAATAATTCTTTTTCATTGACCATTTTTCTCATATTAATCAGAGCATATCTCATTCTACCCAAAGCCGTATTAATACTTACTCTTGTTAATTGTGAGATTTCTTTAAAACTCATGTCAGCATAATGCCTTAAGATGACAACTTCTTTTTGTTCAGGAGGTAATTTGTCTACCAAACTTCTTACTTTATTATGAAGTTGACTTTTAATCATAGTGACCTCCATATTGTCATCTTTTGTTTCCAACACATCAAAAATGTCAAAAGTTTCCGTAGCAGATACTTTTGTTCTTCTTTTTGACTTTCGGAAGTGATCCACACACATGTTATATGAAATTCTCATAGCCCACTGTAGAAATTTGCCTTCGTGATTATATTTGCCTTTTCTAAGGGTATCTATAATTTTAATAAATACATCTTGAAAGATGTCTTCTGCAAGGTCAGAGTCTTTCACAAACAAGTAAATAGACGTATAAATCTTATTACGATGTCTGTTAAGTAAAATTTCGAAAGCCTTTTGATTGCCTTGTAGGTAAGTAAGAATTAACTCTTGATCGGATTGCTTCTGCACATTCATAACTAACAATTTAAGCGTTATAAAAATCGGTTTAAATAAAATTGTTTAGTGTAAATGTTTGAAGCTTATAGGCAATAAAGTTTGTGAATCAAATAAAAATATTATTCAAAGAAAGGATAAATATGTGAAAGAATCCAGTTTTATTTTTTTTGTTAACTTTTATTTAACTGGAATTTTTGAATAAATAGTATCCAATTTTGACGAAATCTTTCAAATTTCGCAACTTTGACGGTTATTTTTACTTAGATACAGTAGAAAGCTATTCAAGCGCTTAAAATTCATAATGGCAGTAACAAAAACAAGAAAGACTAAGAAAACGGATGCTGAAGAGGCAAGAAAGTATATACATATAAAAGGAGCCAGGTCTAACAATTTAAAAAATCTTGAATTAAAAATCCCAAAAAACGAACTGATCGTCGTTACAGGACTGAGTGGTTCAGGGAAATCTTCTTTAATAATGGATACCCTCTATGCAGAAGGGCAAAGAAGATATGTTGAAAGTCTTTCTTCCTATGCAAGACAGTTTTTGTCAAGAATGAAGAAACCGGAGGTGGATTTTATAAAAGGTTTATGTCCGGCAATTGCCATAGAGCAAAAAGTAACAACTGGGAATGCAAGATCTACAGTTGGATCAATGACTGAAATCTATGACTATCTGCGGTTATTGTATGCTAGAATTGGTAAAACGTACAGTCCAATTTCAGGAAAACTCGTCAAAAAACATCAGGTATCAGATGTCGTTGACTTTTTGAAAAAACAGAAAGAGGGTACAAAAGTCCAATTGTTTTTTCCAATGTCATTAAAATATCACGACCGACTGATCAGCAAACAATTAGAATTATTACTTCAAAAAGGTTTTACCAGAATAAGTTATAAGAATGAACTGCAGTACATAGAAGAGGTTTTAGAGAAAAACCCAAAATGGATACAAAAACTGGTTGAGAAACTAAAGCCCAAGCAAGTCAGCGTTCTTATTGATCGTTTTGTGATAAATGATGATGAAGAAAACCTAAAACGAATAGCAGATTCTGTTCAAACGGCTTTTTATGAAGGAGAAGGCGAATTAACTTTTGAAATTATTGGAGGTAAAACACACGCTTTTAATAATAGGTTTGAACTAGATGGAATGTTGTTCCTCGAACCTTCACACCAATTATTTAATTACAATAACCCTTATGGTGCATGCAAAACATGTGAAGGTTATGGTAGAATAATTGGGATTGATCCATATAAAGTAATTCCAAACGACAAGCTTTCTATTTATGATGGCGCTGTCGCTTGTTGGAAAGGGGAAAAAACAGGACGTTGGCTCACGCGATTCATTGAAAAATCGCACGCCTATGATTTTCCAATTCATAAACCATACGCCGATTTGTCACAAGAACAAGTGGATATGCTTTGGAATGGCAATGAAGTTTTGTCAGGAATTTATGACTTTTTTGAAATGCTTGAAGCCGATAGTTATAAAATTCAGAACAGAGTTTTGTTGGCACGTTACCGAGGACGGACAACTTGTACAACATGTAATGGAGGGCGGTTAAGAAAAGAAGCGACGTATATAACGGTAGGATCGAAAAACATTCAAGAACTTATTGATCTGCCCATCGATGAATTGTCAGATTATATTTTAAGCCTCAAATTAAGTAAGCACGATAAGGAAATCGCCAAAAGAATTTTGCTCGAAGTAAACACAAGACTTCAAACGATGAGAGATGTCGGATTGTCTTACCTTACTTTAGACAGGATTTCTTCAACCTTAAGTGGGGGAGAAACGCAAAGGATAAACCTTACGCGAACGCTAGGTAGTAACTTAACGAATTCTCTCTACATTTTAGATGAACCGAGTATCGGTTTACACCCAAAAGATACAGGCAATCTTGTGAGAGTTCTTAAAAACCTAAAGGCATTAAAAAATACGGTTATTGTTGTTGAACATGAAGAAGAAGTCATTCAAAATGCGGATCATATTATAGATATAGGACCAGAAGCCGGCGTTTTTGGCGGGGAATTAATTTATAATGGTCCGTATAAAGCCTTCTTAAAGTATAAAGGAAAAAGTTTAACTGCTGATTATCTCACTAATAAAAAAACGGTTGCAGTTCCTGAAAAAAGAAGGAAGTTTGTCAATAAAATAAAGCTGACAGGAGCAAGACAAAACAATCTGAAGGATGTGAATGTCACTATTCCTTTAAATGCTATGACCGTTGTTACGGGTGTTTCAGGAAGCGGAAAAACGACCTTAGTTAAGTCTATTTTATATCCGGCTTTGAAAAAAGAATTGGGTGAAATAGTTTCACAAGCGCCAGGCACGTTCGATACTTTATCAGGTGACCTCAAAAGAATAACGTCTGTTGAGATGATAAACCAAAAACCTATTGGTAAGTCATCCCGATCGAATCCGACGACTTATGTGAAAGCATATGATTCTATCAGAGCACTTTTTTCATCTTTGCAAGCTTCCAAAATAAAAGGACTGCAACCCAAACATTTTTCGTTTAACGTAGAAGGAGGACGATGTGAAAACTGTAAAGGCGAAGGCGAGATCACAGTTGAAATGCAATTTCTCGCTGACGTAAAACTAACCTGTGAAGATTGTAAAGGAAGGAGATTCAATCAAGAAGTATTGGAAGTTGAATACAAGGGCAAAAATATTTTTGACATTCTTGAATTAAGTGTTGATGAAGCATTGGAGTTTTTTAGCGAACGAAAGGAGATTCTGAGAAAAATCAGACCACTGGAAGCTGTTGGATTGGGTTATGTCAAATTAGGACAAAGTTCAAACACACTGTCTGGAGGTGAAGCGCAAAGAGTAAAATTAGGTTACTATCTGGGTAAAGAAAACACATCAGAAAAAATGTTTTTCATCTTTGATGAGCCAACTACAGGACTGCATTTTCATGACATCAATAAATTGTTAGATGCACTCAATGCGTTAGTTGAACAAGGTCATACCGTGTTAATCGTTGAACATAATATGGAAGTTATAAAAACGGCAGATTGGATAATCGATTTGGGCCCAGATGGTGGAAAAGGCGGTGGAGAATT
>JABDKX010000169.1 GCA_013001975.1 Saprospiraceae bacterium
AGATTAAGGCTAAAATTGTTCTGGTAGTAATAGGTCTTGCGCCCCCTGTCATAAGCAATCATTGCTTCAAAGTCGCGCAAATACTCTATCAGATTATAAATGGAGCGTTCACTGATATTCATTTTACTGGCTAATTCATACGGAGAGCCCGTACATTCATTTTCGATAAGCGAATGAATTCGTTGCAAACGCTCCAGAGTTTTAATGGTGTTCATAGGTTTAAGTTTTTAACCGAAGAACTGCTGAAAGTAATATTGAATTAAATATATAGATTATTTTCTATATAAACAAATATTTATACTTAGAATTATCCTCAAAAAACTTTCTAAGACCCTTATTTGTCGTATACTTAAGATTTTGTTATATTTGTGTGAATTGAGAATACAATATAGACTATTTACTCCTTATGCTCAAAACAATTGACCGTCTGATACAATTCATCAACCACGCCGGTCTTAGCGCGCGGCAGTTCGATCTTTCCATAGGTGCCAGTAATGGATACACCCTAAGGATGAAAAAGAACAGGGCTTCTATTGGCAGTGATGTTATCGAGAATATCTTGAGGATCTATCCTCAGCTTAATGTTGTCTGGCTCCTTACGGGTGAAGGGGCTATGCTCAAAGAAAAATCGGAGCCGTTGCCTCTTGATTTCGACCAGCTTCCAAGAAACAAACAGGAAGAAATAGAAACAATTATAGAGAATAAGATTAAGGAGCGTCAACGGGATGAATTAGAACGGTTGATGAAAGAAATCAGGTCTGAATTAAAAAAGACTTAAAGCAAGGAGCCTTTCTTAAAATCGAGTCGTGCCGAAAGTTCCCGTTCCAGGGCTTTTAATTGCTTGCGATAGGCTGCGTTAGTCTGATCACTTTTTTTACTTTTTAATTCCGAAATTGTCTTGGCCACTTCTTTCGGATAATCACTTTTCAACTCCTCCAGAATTGTCTCGATTTCTTCATGTATATCTTCGTACATGGTAAGTATATTCGTCTTATTCTTAACCAGTTTTGAAATCATTAGCACAATAACAATATTTAGCAACACTAAGGGCAAGACACGAAGATTACTAAATGAATCCAATATAATAGAGTCCTGAAATGTTTCCCAGAATTGATACGAAAAAAGGAATAAGGGAGAAAGTATGGCATAACGCCACCAATAGGGACTGCCAATAAACCAAATGGATAAAAACAACACGACTATTAGTTTACGGCTAGCAAACCAAACTAAGGTCATGATATCAACAAACCCGTGACTGTGGATTTCATAACTGAAGAATTCTATGGTTTCAACACCAGTAGGTAAAAAATAAGGCATGAACCACAGGAATATCATCAAATTGATCAAACAGATAAAAACAGAATTTAAGTTATTTTTTATTCGAACTTTTCCATGTTCATTCTTATTGTCAATAAATTGATTAGCCTGCTCTTCCAATAAAGAAAACAAGTAAAAAACCTTCTTTAAATAAACTTCAAGAGAATCTCTTGATCTATTACGCTTGGTAGTGACAATTTTTCTTTTTAAAACCCGATAATTGGAACTTGTAATATTATTGTAAGCATCCAAAAGACCAAAATCTAAATATTTTCCATTCACAATGTTTGGAGTTTTTAAATCAATAAACAATTGTAATAAAACAAATAGTATAATACAAACTAGGGCCTTAAATGATAAAACTGATTCAGCAAAGGTTTGAAAAACATCCAATGTATAAAGGATAGACAAGAAGTAAGCTGTAGTTAAAACTAGCAGCAAGTATCTCCATTTATTTATTGTGGTGAAGAAAAACGCTAACAATAATACTAATGGCACTAAATCATTTAAAAGCATCCAAAAAAATATTTCATTGTTATTCAACCAATTGTGAATTTTTATGCCAAGTATTTCAAAATTTTCCGTTTTACCTTTAAATAAAAGATGTAAATAAACCAGCATGGGTGATATTATAATCAGTAAGGCAATTAAATTTCCTTTGATATATTTTTTCTCCCAAATTTTCATACCTATTTCAAATCAAAGATATTTGCACCTTGGTTCATCTACAGAATGATAAAACCGTTGGTATAGACGGTAGAGAACAAAAGCGAATAGACTATTACACTATTTAAATATAGTATTTTTTATGATATGGAGAAAATAATCTATACCAATAAAGAAATAGGCACTGCCGCTGCAAGAGTCATTTCCACAGTTCCTGAGCACAGTATTTTATGCTTAAGTGGGAATATGGGAGCGGGAAAAACCACCTTTATCAAGGCCCTAGTAAAACAACTGGGGGGAATAGAACAGGCCAACAGCCCTACTTTTGGTATAGTCAATGAATATCATTATCCGAATGGTGCCCTCCTGGGCTATCATTTTGATTTTTACCGATTGAACAATCCGGAGGAAGCGCTGGACCTGGGACTGGAGGAATATCTTGCCGAGGACCTATGGGTCTTTATTGAATGGCCTGAAAAAGTGGGTGATTTACTCCCTGATGAATGTATTGATCTGCATTTAAGGATTCTCGGTCCTGTAACCCGCAAGCTTACCCTGCGAGCTATCTAGGCTGAAATTGAACTTTTTTATCTCCCTGCAAACGACAATCAGAATCGATTAACTGCAGTTTTCTTCGTTAAAAGGTAAAATTTTATCGATAATCTGTATTTTAATTCAAATCCTTTCCCTATATTTGAAATGAGAATGAAAATGAATCCTGAATTTTAACAC
>JABDKX010000001.1 GCA_013001975.1 Saprospiraceae bacterium
AATGCTCTCCTCCGCCAAGGCTTCGGAGAGCGAAGGTGGAGCCGCCGAGAGTCGAACTCGGGTCCAGACAAAGCGCTCGTAGGCTTTCTACATGCTTAGTTTGTTCTTAAATTTTCGACTTCAAACAGGTGTACAAACAACCAGTTATCTGCTTATCTTCTTAATTTTCGGAAAGTTACCGAAGCCTTAACCTTCCTAGTCCAAGTGGAATACCCGCAGTATCCCTCTCATTATACACCGATAAGTAAGAATATTGGACATCTTCTTACACGGTGCAAAAAGCTATGCTAATTCTAAATTAGGCAGCTAATGCGAATCTATTGTCGCCAATTAAATTGTGAT
This sequence comes from Saprospiraceae bacterium, assembly GCA_013001975.1. Taxonomy (GTDB): domain Bacteria; phylum Bacteroidota; class Bacteroidia; order Chitinophagales; family Saprospiraceae; genus RFSX01. The sequence goes on from JABDKX010000001.1 coordinate 343, forward strand.
CATCATTTGAACGAAGTGTATGATCAATTCTCCGGCATGCTTACTTACAAGAAATCTTTCCTGTCAATACCAGTCGGCCCCATTTTTCAAATATCTTTTGCCTAAATTACTCAGGCTAATTTATAACCTCAAATAAACTCAATTCGTTCCTTAGTTTCATAAATATTTAAAAAAGAATAAAAAATAGTAACAAATGGCTTCTGAAATTCGTTTAATAGAGTGTAAATCATAACATAGGTGAAAATAAATCGAACTTTCGCCTTTATTGTTAGTTATACTATTATGATCAGATTAAATATAATTCACTTTTCCAACTTATCTCTTGTCTTCTAACTCAAGAGAAGTGTAATTGTATAGCCACAGATTCACTGTTTCAGCCTTCACAAACATTATTCGTTAAGCTATTACTTCGGTAAAATTCCGTTTTAAAAGCCTTCGATTTTTTTATTTATTAGGTATAAATCAAACTATCTATTGTTTTACACGGATTTAATTGGCTCGAAAATTTCAAGCGTTATTAATAGAACAAGCATTAATTAAATAAAATAAATACCATTTATATATGAATAATAAACAAGAAAAAATCGAATCCTTCATGACAAATGAAGCAGGTATCAATGAAGATAAAAATGTGCTCAATGAACACTCGAATTGGAAAAAGAAAATCGATAAAATTGAGAACAAGTACTCAAAAACATATTGGAAAAATATCAGTCGTACATCAACTTTATAAATAAAAACCTTCACCTATGGAATCTAAAATTAGAATCAAACAGACCAATAAAAAGTGGACAACATTTAAGTATGTAAATTCATCTGCAAGGTCAAGAATGTCTACAGATAAATTAATGAAGAAAATTGAAGAAGGAGGGTTTTTGGTTGTCAATTCTGCAAGTCCTATAAAGATTCAATAATCTTACCAGTGAAATATTTAATGCATTTTGTTAATGATAATATTTCTTTACGTTAGTCATTTCTTTGTTATTTTTGAACCCTAATGAATGAGAACTTACAATATTGGTTTAAAAAATTTAAGGATGCTGGTTTAATTGGATTTTGCTTCCTTTTATTTGAATCATTCTTGTTTCAAGTAGGAGAGAATGACCCTTTTCCTAAAATAGAAGCTTCAATGGATGCTCAAGAAGAAGTTCTTTTTTACCAGGAAATAAATAAGGATCTCTTAGAAATCAAATTCAGATCTGTCCAAAAAATCAGACCAGATGTTGTGACAGTAGGGAACTCACGAGTGAATATGTTTCGGGCTAAAATGTTTGAACCATATAGTTTTTATAATCTTAGTAATACGGTAGTTAACTTTTCCAGGACTATAGGATTGATCAACCTATTTGACTCGACTTATGTACCAAAATACATGTTTGTAATTGTTGAACCTCTACAATTTGTTGAAGGGTTTTCATTTGGTGTGACAGGAATTAATATTCATAAAAAAGGCGATCCGCAAATTCGATTTTATAAAACTATTAACTTTTTATCTAAATTGGGTAAGCGTTCTAAATTAAAAGCTAATTGGGATAATATAGGTCTGAAGGCTATTTATAAAAATCGAGGGTTAAGAACTTTTGATGGGTCTGCATATTGGGGTAAACAATTGTCAAACACTAAAGAAAGGCAAATTGAATTAATTAAAAAATCTGAAAAGAAATTAAAGCCAATATTTAAAAAGGAAATATTTCTTAATTATGATGCGCCATTATGTGAAGACGCATTTTTAGAATTTGAAGCTTTAAATAAAGCAGCACAAGAAAAAGGTGTTACAATCATTGGTATTACACCTCCATATAGCGCACCAATCCAAAAAGTTCTTGATTCTGATTCCATAAAATATCAAGTTTGGCATGACTTTCAAAAGGCTTCTACTTCGGAAAGATTAAATAGCTATGGCGGATTTTATTTTAATTTTTCCAGGTTTGAATATTCTAATTCTAAATATTATGAAATGATGGATATGATTCATCCTTCAGAAAAAATTATCGGAAGAATGTTGGTGAAAATGTTAGAGAACGAAAAATTTAGAAAGTTACTCCCACTTATTGATATTCAAAAAATTAATGATCAAATCAACAGTACTGATTTACCAATTTTGGATGTTTTTTCGGAGCATCCCGATTTTTATAAGTAAAAGAGGAAGGGGTATTATATAATCAACCAGTACCTAAGCGTTAGTTTTTAAAATAGGCACCCTTCAAAAAGAAAGGCGCCTATAGAAATAGTAACAATTTATTTATAAATTACGGATTTTCGTTCCTTGCTCTTATAATTAAGTCAACCATTCTGCTTCCTCCACTGGCACTATTTTCACTTGGGTTTTGACCACTTTGAACAGCAACTACACTTGGATAGGATTCTCCTGACCACCATGCAAAAAATGGCCCTCCTGATTGTCCTGGCCAAACATCACCACGATGCCAAATTCTTTGATGACTTTGCGCATCCCAAAATGATCCATCAAGAGCAATATCTCTTTCATAAGATGGACGTTGTCCTGATGCCATATCTCCTGGGTATCCAATATGTCTCCAATAGTTTTCATTATCCCAAGAATCAGAATACGTTCTTGCACCCATCCATCCCGTTGTATTTCCTATTCTGCGATTAAGGACTAAAACAACATAATCTTGTCTTCCTTCTGAACGATTGATTGTAGGACCAGTAACTTTCTTATGTGCATACCATCGTGTAGCATAAGCGTCTCCAAAAGGTGCGTTTCCGTCAAAATATGAAGGTCTGAATCTGACCCACCCAGCAGTATTTCCTGAGCCCCAATTCATAACATGACTCACTGTAAGGAGGTGACGCGGGCCTACCATAACACCACTGGCATAACCACCAGCAACATCGACTCTTCCAATAGTTGACCAAGGGTAAGCAGTATCATTAAATGTGTATCTGTCATCAGGAGAAAAAATAGTTGTTGCCTCATGATCATCTTTTCTTCTCAATTTGGTTCTGCCATAACTGTGGTTTTTAGCAAACTTTCTTGAAAGTTTAGGTGGAATAGCTTTCAGTCCTAAATGATCAGGTAGGAATCCTTTCAAATTTGGGAGACCTAATTTCGCTTGAGCAATTCGTTTTTTCGAATCTTTAGGAGAAGCCACTAACTTACCATTAATATTGGGAGCAAAAGCTCTTGTCCCTAATTGTACGTTTGCTAATTTAATTTTTAAACCTACAGATTTTCCAAGTTTTTCACCTTTTGCTAAGGTTCTGTTGATTGCACTTTTTCTGTTTTTAGTTTGACGTTTTGCATTAACTTTTAATGACTTTGTTTCAGCAATATTTAAAGTTAACTCCAAATCTCCTTGTGCTTTTTTGAGCGGCTTTCGATCTTTAATATTTTTCTTTACTTCACCTTCTTTTAAAGGTTTAGGCGCTTGTTTGTTTTGTAAATTTGCCTTCTTTGATTTAATTCTTTTTTTTGCCATTTGATTTTTTTTAAATTATAAATGATACCTATTAGCCAAATGTTTAATAGATTTTCAGCACAAATCATCAAGACTTGAGCTATCAAATAGACAGCGTGATTATCGTAAATTTCAAATGTAATTTGAACAGATGCGGAATTACATTTATATAAGGTTAGAGGATAATACTACCAATACGTTACCTCTCCTTTCAATAATTATTGATTATTTGATGAAATATGGCACTTTTATGCTAGCATTTGTATGAAGTTTTAAATCAAAATGTTAAATTAGACGTAAACTATAACCTATAAAAACATGAAAAGAAGAAACTTTCTCACCCAATCCACTGCACTTAGTGTAGTTACATTATTACCGGCATCAACTTTATTATGCGGTAGTATTTTAAGTTCTCAAAATCAAATTCTAGATGAGATGTCTCCTGAATCAAGATTGGTATTTGATAATTTTATAAATGACTTATCTGCTAATCTAAAGGAAAATGGATTTGAGTCACGTAAAGTTATTCAGTTAAATATGCCTTCTAAGATTGTTAAAAATAAGCCATCTGATAATGGAGCTGTTGTATTTATCAGTAATGGAGGAAGAAGAATTACGATTAATAAGGGTGCTTTAAAAATTGCATAAAGCAACTACTTAAATTCTTTTTTCGATTCAAGATTAATTTTTACACTTACAGGTATTAATAATATATATATTTTTTATTTTAAGTGATATTTAATTATCATGTTAAGATGAGGTGTATGTACAAACTTATTATTCTTTTATTATGCTATATTATTTTCGAATCATGCACGCATGATCCTACTTTTATAATGGATGTTGATCCCGATCCTTTAGATACGATGATGGTTGATACTTCAATGGTTGATGCAGACTGCATGTCGGATGATATATCTTTTTCAGATTTTATCTTTCCTACTTTAGAAACGTTTTGCATATCTTGTCATTCAGGAGGTTATCCGTCTGGTGGTGTTTCACTTGATGATTATGATGCTATTTTCGAACATGTAGAAAGTGGTAGATTAATAGGGTCAATGAATTGGGAAAGTGGTTTTGTAAATATGCCATTGGGTCAACCACAATTAGATGACTGTATTTTAGAAAAAATTGAATCTTGGATTAATGATGGGGCACAAAATAATTAGAACATTCATTATACTATTGACGATTAGTTTAGCTTTTTCATCATGTTATTATGATGTAGAAGAGGAACTTTATCCACAATTGGGTTGCGAAACTGAGGACATGAGTTATCAAAATGACATCATTCCAATACTAGAAACAAACTGTTATCAATGTCATGATGCAGCAAATAATTTTGGTAATGTCACCTTGGATAACCATTCATCCCTTTTAATTTTTGTTAACAACGGTCGCTTACTGGGATCATTAAAGCATGAGTCTGGTTTTTCTCCTATGCCACAGAATGCACAAATGCTTATTTCTTGTAATATTCAAAAAATTGAATCTTGGATTAATGCAGGAGCACCTAATAATTAAATATGACTAAAAAGAAAACTATATTTTTTGTTATTGTACTACTGGGGTTGATTGCTGCCTATGGATATTATGAATATTCTCGACCATTAGCGGATCTAAGCTCAGCAAAATCTGTAGCACAGTTAAATGCGAATGATCTCTATAAAGAGTTTGAAAATAATGAAACCAAGGCTAATGAAAAATACTTAGATAAAGTGATATCTGTTGAAGGTGATGTTTTAAAAATCGAAAATAAAAACAACAAACAAAGCATTTATCTCCTAACTGAATCAATGATGTCTTCTATCATATGTGAAATGGATGATAATCACAAAACGACGTCTGTGACAGAAGGGCAAAAAATACAAATAAAAGGATTGTGTACCGGTTACCTAATGGATGTAATTCTTGTGAGATGTGTCATAGAATAACCTAATAAAATATGAAAAAAGGAATTTTAATTATGCTTTTGAGTTTTGTAATCATAAACATGCAAGCTCAAAAATATTATACTAAGGAAGGAAAAATAACTTTTAGTTCTGATGCACCAATGGAGAAAATTGAAGCTCAGAATTATAAAGCTTCTACCATTTTTGATTATGAAACTGGAGCTATTGAATGGGCTGTTCTGATAAAAGCATTTGAATTTGAAAAAGCATTAATGCAAGAACACTTTAATGAAAATTATATGGAAAGTTCTAAATTTCCTAAAGCCAAATTTAAAGGAAAGCTAAAAAATATATCATCATTAGATTTAAAAACAAATGGAACATATAAGCTTGACGTAAGCGGTGAGTTGGAAATTCATGGTGTAAAAAATGAAGTCGAGACAGTTGCAACATTTGTAGTAAATGACAACACAATAACAGGTACTTCTGAATTAACAGTTTTAGTTGCTGATTATGACATAGAGATACCTGCAGTGGTCAGAGATAATATCGCGAAAGAAGTGAAAGTAACTATCGAAGCAAACTATCAAGAATTTAATAGGTAATGAAAAAATATATTATACTTTGTTTTTTGGCATTATTTCTATATGATGAAAGTATAGCTCAAGATGACTTGTTATCACTGCTTGGTGAAGAAGAAACTATTGATTTTGCAACTGCAAGTTTTAAAGCCAATCGCGTTATAAACCTTCACTCAATAGAAAAT
>JABDKX010000175.1 GCA_013001975.1 Saprospiraceae bacterium
GGATCTAAGATTGAAAAAGAAGGCTTTGAGGTTACCAAATTATTGTCTGGTCCTTTGGGTGGTGATGCTCAGATCGCAACGATGGTGGCAACTGGAGAAATTGATATGGTGATCTTTTTTAGGGATCCACTTGACAAACATCCTCACGAACCAGATGTGCAAATGTTAATGCGTCAGTGTGATGTTCATAATGTGCCTTTGGCTACTAATCCAAAAGCTGCACATTATTTGTTACGCGGCGTTAAATCTGTGTTTAATTAGCAAAAAGAATTAATTGACAACAAAGGATTACCAAGAAAGAAGTGCACAAATTCCTCATGAACCTGGTGTTTACAGGTTTTTTGATGAGAACGGTACTGTCATATACGTTGGTAAAGCCAAAAACCTAAAAAAGAGATTATCTTCATATTTCGGTGAAAAGAAACATCAGCAATTTAAAACCAAGGCTTTGGTTCGCAATGCTGTCAATTTTGAATATACCATTGTTGAAACTGAGCATGATGCCTTATTGCTTGAAAACACGCTCATTAAGAAATTTCAACCGCGTTACAACGTGATGTTGAAAGATGGGAAAACGTATGTTTATATTGTTGTTAAAAAAGAACGTTTTCCCAGAGTGTTTTTTACGCGACGGGTTTTTAAAGATGGCTCACATTATTTTGGTCCGTACACATCTAAGTATCGTGCGAATATAATTCTTGACGTTATAAAGAAGCTGTTTAAATTAAGGACTTGTAACTTAAAGTTGTCTGAGAAAAATATCGAAGCTGGTAAATTTAAAGTTTGTCTTGAATACCATATTAAAAACTGTATGGGACCTTGCGTTGGCTATGAATCAGAAGAAGATTACAACGAAAAGATAAGGCAGGTAAAAAATATTTTAAAGGGGCAAATTTCTCCAGTCAGAGATTGGTTAAAACAAAAGATTGCGCAATGTGCCGAAGCATTAGATTTTGAAGAAGCCCAATATTACAAGGAACGATTAGACACCTTAACGGAATACCAATCTAAATCAACAGTTGTCAATACCACCATAAAAGATAGTGATGTATTTAGTCTTAAAGTGGTAGACGATATGGCTTATGTATCTTATCTGAAGATTATAAATGGCGCCCTGGTAAATTCTGATAACTTGGAATTAAAAATGAACCTTAATGATAATGAAGATGACTTGCTCTCCTTTTCAATTAATTATCTGAGAGAAAAATTTAACAGTATTTCTGCAGAAGTCATCTTAGATCATAAAATTGATCTGATTGATGAAGTACAAGTGACCGTCCCTCAACGAGGCGATAAAAAGCACTTGCTTGATTTAGCAGAGAAAAACTTAAAATATTACATCTTACAAAAGAAAAAGGAGAGTATAAACAGGATTGGCAAGCAAACACCAGCAGAAAGAATAATGAAAACGCTCAAAGAAGATTTGCAAATGGATGTCATGCCATTTCATATCGAGTGTTTTGATAATTCAAATATTCAAGGATCTGATCCTGTTGCCAGTTGTGTGGTTTTTAAAAATGCCAAACCATCTAAAAAGGATTATCGAAAATTTAATATTAAGACTGTTGTGGGGCCAGATGATTTTGCTTCGATGAAAGAGGTTGTTTCCCGCAGATACAAGCGCTTGAAAGAAGAAAATCAACCATTGCCACAATTGATTATTATTGATGGCGGTAAAGGCCAACTGAGTGCGGCTTATGAAATCATTAAGGACTTAGGATTGGAGAAGAAAATCACACTTGTTGGCATTGCTAAGAGGCTCGAAGAAATTTATTTTCCTGAAGACCCCATTCCGCTATACATCAATAAAAAATCAGAATCGCTCAAATTAATTCAGCAGCTGAGAAACGAAGCCCACAGATTTGCGATTACTTTTCACAGAGACCAAAGATCAAAAAATGCGCTTGGTACTGAGTTAACTAATATTCCAGGCATCGGAGATAAGATTTCTAAAGACCTCTTACGGCATTATGGTTCTGTCAAACGGATTAAAGAAGCAACACAAGATGATATTACAGCACATTTCAGTCAGCGAATCGCAGAAAAATTGAAAACCTATTTTAATGATAAAAAAGAGGGGTGATTAAATTCCTATTGACACTTTATCATTAGAATCTATCAAGAAAGCGGGTTGCTGAATACTTCACTTTTACCAATCTGGCAATATTTTAGTCTCCTATAAGATTCCTAAATTAATTTTGCGAAATTTGCACCTCAATTAGAATAAATGCAAGAACAAGAGAAAATGAATGTAAGAGTGCGATTTGCACCAAGTCCAACAGGTCCGCTTCACATCGGTGGTGTAAGAACGGCGCTTTACAATTATTTGTTTGCTAAAAAATCTGGAGGGACTTTCATTTTAAGAGTAGAAGATACAGATCAGAACAGATATGTAGAAGGTGCTGAGCAATATATAAAAGATTCACTAGAGTGGTTAGGTCTTGTGCCGGATGAAGGTCCTGGATATGGTGGTGAATTCGGTCCTTATCGCCAATCTGAACGCAAGGGATTGTATGCGCAATATGCTGAAGAACTGGTAGTAAAAGGACATGCTTATTATGCGTTTGATACTCCAGAAGAGCTGGCAAAAATGAGATCTGATCAAGAAGCTTTGGGATTTCATTCAGCTAAATATGATCTTCGAACACGATCCATGATGCGAAATAGTTTGACTTTGTCTGAAGATGAAGTGAAACAACTGAAAGAAAAAGGAGAAAATGTGATTATTCGGCTTAAAATGCCAGAAAACGAAATCGTAGCATTCAAGGATATGGTTCGTGAAGATGTGCAATTTAATACCAACGAGTTGGATGATAAGGTGATCTTAAAAGCGGATGGTATGCCTACTTATCATTTGGCAAATATCGTTGATGATCATTTGATGGAGATAACACATGTGATTCGAGGTGAAGAGTGGTTGTCCAGTACAGCACATCATGTTTTGATGTACAAATTTCTTGATTGGACACCTCCAACTTTCACACATTTGCCTTTAATACTTAAGCCAACAGGTAAAGGAAAATTAAGTAAGCGCGATGGCGCAAAATTTGGTTTTCCAGTTTTTCCGATGGAATGGGATGCTGGAGATGAAATCTATGCAGGATTTAAAGAAGACGGCTACGATGCGAAAGCATTACTCAATTTTTTGGTTTTATTAGGATGGAATCCTGGTAATGACGAAGAAATTTTGAGCATGGATAAAATGATCGAATATTTTTCTCTCGAAAAAATAGTAAAAAGCGGCGCACGTTTCGATTTCGAAAAAGCCAACTGGTTTAACCAACAATATATAATGGCTAAATCGGATGAGGAATTATTGTCTGAATTGATGCCGTTTATTAGTCACGCTACTAAGCAAAATTTCGATCAAATTTACTTGTTGAAAGTTGTGGGTTTGATGAAGGAGCGATTGCAAAAATTTACTGATTTTAACGATGCAGCCAATTTGTTTTTTGAGGCTCCTTCGACGTATGATGAAAAGCAAGTGAAGAAAAGATATTCGTCAGAACTGGATGCTAATTTTAATACACTTAAAATGTTGGCGGAGCAGTCTGATTTTTCAAGCGAGCAATTGTCCGGTGCGATAAAGTCATATTTGAATGATAACGGTTTGAAGATGGGTGTTTATCTTCCGTTATTAAGAATTATGATGTGTGGTTCATTGACGGGTCCAGATTTGTTTGATATCATGTCGTTGCTTGGGAAGGACGAAGTTGTGTCAAGATGGGATAAAGCTATTGATGCTTTTGGAAAATTAGTAGAAGCTTAAATTATTCACCTTTAGGCTGATTGTCTTTTTGCAAGCCACTTACTTTTGCTTTTAAAATTTTCAAGCCATCTCTGATGTCAATCATTTCGCTTTTTAGACGTTTGAGATTTGTCATTTCTGGAGATGTGTCTTTGATTTGTTTTAAAATGCTCTTGTCTTTTAGTGCTTTTTTAGCACCATCTAATTTGTAGCCTTTTATTTTTACCAATTCATAAATATGTCCGATTAGCAGCACATCTTCTTTGAGGTACCTTCTGACTCCAGAGCTGTTTTTTAAAGGTTTGAGTTGTGGAAATTCATTTTCCCAATATCTGATTAATGAAGTAGCAACATTAAATATTTTTGCGACCTCACCGATCTTGTAATACCTTTTTGTTAAGTTGTTTGGGTCAATCATACACTATAAAGTTAGTAATTTTTCAAAACATTCCTGTACATCCTTTGGATTAATGCCCTTTGGACCGTTTTTCATAAATTGCCCCATAAAAAAGCCCATTAATCCCTTTTTACCTGCCTTATAGGCTTTTACTTTATCTGGAAATTGATTTAGAATCTCTTTACACGCCTCTTCAAAATTATCGTCGTTTGCATTAATAAGTATTTGCTTATTCTCAGCTTCTTTCCTTATGTTGGCTTCTGGATTCTTTAAAATAAAGTCTATTAACTGTTTGTAAGCAGTGGATGCACTGAGTTCTTTATTTTTTATTAAGGTAAGCATTTCAGCAAAGCTGTTGAGGGTAGACTCAAGTTTATCTTGTTGAATCGTTTTGTCTATTGAAATGTATTGATTAGCAATAAAATTTGAAACCAAAGTTGCATCATCAACCTTGATGTTGAGATAGATGAAAAGCTGAACCAGTGTTTTGTCAGCAGATAGCGTTTCTGCTGTCTTCTTTGCTACTTTATAATCATTGACAAGCATGCTGTTGGCTTCCCATGGCAAATGATCTATGCTTAATTTTATATTTTCAATAAATTGATCTGCTAATATTATTGTTTGTAAATCAGGGTCAGGAAAATACCTGTAGTCTAAGGCATCTTCTTTTTTTCGCATGGCGTATGTTTCACCGTTAGCTGTATTGAAAAGCCTTGTTTCTTGTTTTACTTTGCCACCCTTTTGAAGAATCGTCCATTGTCTTTTTGCCTCAAATTCTATGGCTTGTTTTGCAAATTTTTTGGAGTTAACATTTTTAATTTCTGCTCGAGTACCTAATTTTAGTTCTCCTTTACTGCGGACAGAAACATTACAATCACATCGGAGTGATCCTTCTTCCATGTTTGCATCAGATATTTCCAGATAACGTATTAGAATCTGGAATGCATTTATAAAATCAGAGACTTCCTGGCCTGATCTAAATTCTGGTTCAGTTACCACTTCTAATAGAGGTGTTCCTGCTCTGTTATAATCCAAGCATGTTTTGTCGTCGTGAATATCGTGAATGGACTTTCCAGCATCTTCTTCCATATGGATATGATGCAAATTGATTGTTTTATAAGTTTCTCCTGTTTTAAAAGTAAATTTTCCGCCTATACAAATAGGTTTTGCGTCTTGGGTGATCTGATATCCCTTAGGTAAATCAGGATAGCAATAATTCTTACGATCAAAACTTGAGGATTTGTCGATTTCGCAATCCAAGGCAACGCCGAGCTTTATAGCAGAAATGACTTGTGATCTATTGATCATCGGCAATGTACCTGGAAGTGCTAGGCTGATCGCACTTACATTTGTATTTGGTTCGTCACCAAAATGATTGCGATCTCTACAAAAAGCCTTGCTGGCTGTATTGAGTTGCACATGAATTTCTAAACCAACGACAGTTTCGTATTGTTGAGACATCTATTTAAAATATAACTACAGTAAAAAAAGCGATAATGACAAAGATAAGAGAAAGCGCAAAGATATATCCAAACAAGAGGATGATTACTTTGGTAAGCGTGATAAACAAACCTTGATTATAATACCTTTTTAAACTTAAAATCAAATAAACAATTGCCAAAGGAAATGAAAAGGCAATTACTACTTTTAACCAGTTAAATTGGGTAATAATCCTAAAAAGGAGCAAAAATGCGAATGATAATAGAAATAAACTGTGAAAATTGGTGATATGTAGTAAATGTTCAACATAATATGACCCATGACGTATATAAAGGAGCTTTAAAAGCAAGGCAATTAGAGCCGTAACTAATAATATTCCCCATAACATGTTTCCAATGCCATATTTTATGGCCGATGCGGGGCTTTTAATGATTCTTCGTGATTGATGAATAAGATGGGAATCTATCTTCTTGTCAATTTTATACTTTTTATCAAAATCTTCTTCTGATAATTTAAAAGCATCATACGTAGAAATGCCATATTCAGACCAATTCGAACCAAATACTCTTCCAGTAAAGAAGGTGTCTTTATCCAAATTTCGGATACTTCTTGGAATTCCTTGCTTTAGAGAGTCCAAAACGGCATTTTCACAACCTAGAGTAGAGTCAAACTTCATTGAATCAATTGACACAAAAAATTCATGTTTGCCTATTCTTTCGTCTATATTTCCTGTTGCCAGATCAATATCACGCATAAAAATGGAAAAAACACCAAAAAAGAGCACCAAACAGATGAAAAAGAAGCGAAATGGGTGTAAATAATACCCTCTTTTACCTGAAATAAAGGATTTGGTGATCTTATTAGGCTTCCAAATGTCCTTTAAACTGTGGACAATACGTGAATCAAAGTTGAAAAAAGTGTCAAGAAACGATTTCATCAAAAATTTCAATGAAAGGTTCCTAAACTTGGTGTCTTGACCACAATTTGGGCAAAATTTGACGCCAGAAGCCAGTTTTTCTTCGCAATTGAGGCATTTTTTCTTGAGATTATCCAATTGGTAATGTGGTTTTAGAGGCTGAATTTACTAAAAACCTATACAATGTGGGGAAAGTGAGGAATGTGATCAATGTGAGAAATAGACTTTTAAATCAACTATTTGGTTACAGGTAACACATAATAGACTTAAGCGTAATTTTTGTTTGTTACATAATAATATATAGTGTCTATTTCATTGACTTCATTATAAATATCTGCAAGGAGGCACTCCGATAGCTATCTGTAGTCTTTTGCTTAATTACTCCTAAATTTCATTTACTGTTCATTGTATTCATTGTATTCATTGAATTCATTGAATTCAATTCGCTTACCCGCCCGCTTCGCGGTTCGCTTCGTCAAAGCCTCGCGGCTTTGGTCCATTCGGACTTTACTTCGCTCATATTACAATTTGGTATAATGTTTGCCTCCAAAGACTAATGTATTACGAAAAGATTGAATATATAGTAGTTGTAATTTATAAAATACTGTAAATCAATCTATAAAACATTAAAAAAAAATTAATAAGTAAAATTCGCAATACATTTTTTAGAAAAAAAAACATAATACTAACGTAAGAACACAAAATTTTTAACCATGAAAAATTTTATTAACTCAAGCTTGAAGAAAAAAATACAGAATGGCCTATTAATGGTAATCTGTCTCTTCACAACCATGAATTTGGTCGCTCAAGTTTCTGTTACGATTGACACCCCTCCTGATGGATCGGCATATTGTGCGGAACTAGGAACCAACGTGACTTTTACTGCAACTGCTATGGATGGCGCCACCGTTATCCCAAACAGCAGTATTTCTTGGCAATGGAATGGACCCAACCTTTGGAGTTCAACACTTCCATCACCATCAATTACTTTGAACGATGTTTCCCAAGGTGGTCAGTACTCAGTGACTGCGACCTTTACATCAGGGGAAGTTGCCACCGATGACATTATGATCACAGTGGACAACGTATTTGACATGACATGTCCAGATGATATTTTAGTCACGCCAGACTTGGATGATATTAATTGTGTAAAGACATTGGTATTTGATGGATTTCAAATTGATAATGTAAACTGTACAGGATTGGCATATGAATATGAAATCACATATTTAGATGAAAATAGTGTTGAAATACTTCCAGATCCATTAACGGTACCACCTAGTAATTCAATTGATAATAATTTATCAAATGAAGTATATGCAGATGGTATTACTTATGAAGATTTGCCATTTGGATTTCATACACTTAGGATAGATTTAAATCAATCGGGTGGAGGTGCTACATTAATGCAATGTGTAGTTAATGTTGATGTTGTTGAAAGTCGTAACAATTTGGCTTGTAATGATTTAATCAACTTAACATTGAACAGCCAGTGTGAGGCGTTGGTAACTCCAGATATGGTTTTACAAGGTGATTACTGTTTTGATTTGTTTGGGTTAACCATTGAGAATATGGAAACTGGAGACATTCAAAATGGGATCGGTTCATTGACAATTGACGCTCCGGCCTTGTATACTGTTACGGTTACAGGTCAAACAGGCTTAAGTTGTTGGGGACAAATCTTTGCTGAAGATAAATCAGTACCAATTCTTGATTGTGAAGATGCAGAATTATATTGTTCTCAAATCGAATCAATATTACCAGGTACAAGAATTATGGGATTTGATAGAGGCCGTATATTAAATAGTATAGTAGGGTCTGGTACCTCAGTGGATTATGATTTAGATCTGCAAGACATTGGAGGCGAAATCGATAATGTGGTTTTAAATTTCCATGCTGAGATTGATAGTGTTAAAGATTTAGAATTGACATTAACTTCTCCTGAAGGAACAACAATTACATTATTAGATTTAGATGATGTTGGATTCGTTAATGTTTGTGAGGGCAGCAATATAAATGTTTGTTTATCAGATGATGGTGAATTAGCCTATGGTATGTTTGGTTCTGCTGTTCATTGTAGAGCTACTCAAAATGCATTTATTGGAAGCTTCAGACCACAAAATTCGTTTTCATCATTTTCTGGGGAAGATGCAGATAATGGCTCTGGTTTACTAACATCAAGAACATGGACTTTGAGTGTTAGTAACGGTTCGGCTACAAGTGATATCACATTAATTGATGTTGACTTACAAGTATATACTTCTGAAGGGAATATTTTAGGAGATGCTGATATTATTCAATCAGACGGTTGCTCTGGCGGTCAAAACTTTGTATATGTTGATGAACAAATAGGTGGTAACTGCGAAAATGAATATTGGCAAATAATTGAGAGAACATGGACTGTAACTAATACAGCTTCTGGGTTATCTGCTTCTTGTACGCAAACACTTAACTTAAAGCAATGGACTTTAGACGATATCATTTGGCCAAAGAGTTATGATGATTTACAGCAGCCATCTTTAAATTGTAATGATTTAACAGACGACGATTTAAATGCTAATAATGTACCTCTTCCTGAATTTGCAGGAGAACCAAGAGTGCCATTTGGTGATATTTGTGGAAATTTCCAAACAACGTACAATGACTTAACGTTTGATATTTGTGGTCCTTTGTCAAAAAAGACAATCAGAACATGGTCAATATTAGATTGGTGTTCAGGAGAAATCGCTGAATACGATCAAACAATTAAAGTTGTTGATAGAGAGCCTATTACTTTAAGCTGTGTTCCTGATAATATTTCAGATGCGGACGCATTAGCTCTAGGCTATGATAAGACTAATGAAAACTATATAGCATATACAGACTTTTATGCTTGTTCAGGATCATGGATCATTGTACCACCAGTTATTAGTGGCAACCAATGCGGCGATAGCTTAGCGTGGGAAGTATATTACTTAATTGATGATGACGAAAATCCTGATGATGCACCAACGAACGGTATTTACATAAATACAAACGTCGTTGATGAAAATGAAGTAAACATAAATAATTCATCAAGCACGGGTATACCATATGCTATCGAAGGCTTACCAGTTGGTAGAAGAACTTGGATTAAAATGGTCGTGACAGACGAATGTGGTAACACAGGAGAATGCTTTACTGAGGTTGATGTTCTCGACGATGTTCAACCAAATCCAGTTTGTATTGAATATACAGTACTTTCTTTAGGACAAGACGGATGTGGAAGAATGGAAGCAGAATCTTTAGATAATGGTAGTTATGATAATTGTGGTGTTGTTGATTTTGAAGTAAGAAAACAAAACAGCAGTGTTTGGGCTGATACAGTTTCATTCTGTTGTGACTGTAATGTTGATAATTACTTTGTAGTCTTAAGAGTTTCTGATGAAGCAGGTAATTCTAATACATGTTTAGTAGAGGTTGAAGTTCAAGATAATATTCCACCAATGCAGGGTGATACTCCTCAAGGCTTATACACTTTTGATTGTAGTACGAGTCCAGTTGATTTAACGGATATTATTGATGAGTCTAAAAATCAATTCACTTGGTTTGATAACTGTGCATTTAATTATGACGATGATGGTATGATAAATATATTTGTCAGAGTTGAAAATGAGTCTGCAGCTAAAGCACCATTTGTAACTACAGGATGTGGTGGTGGAAGCCGAACTGTAAGATACATTATTGAAGACGACTGTAGAGAACAATTAGGACAATTTACTCAAAGGTTTAGTTTCTTTAATCCAACAGTAACTAATGGTAGCTTTAATGTCAGATCTTGGCCACGTAAAAATGTGAATATTAATGAATGTACTTCAGTTGCTGGCTTAGAACCTGAAAATTTATCTTCAAGTGATAATGCTGACGCCATTGTTGTTGATAATGATTATTGTAACGAAATAGCTATCGGTTGGGATGATGTATATTTCCCAGATGTTGAAGATGCTTGTTTGAAAATTATCAGAACATGGACTGTTATTGACTGGTGTATAGTTAATGCACAAGGTCTGGCAGCAGGTTCTGAATCTTATGAGCAAATCATCAAAGTTGATGATAGTATTGCACCAGATATTGATGTCACTTCTGTATACAGTATGAATTCTACAAGTTCAAATTGTTATACACAAACTGACACTTCAGCTTTGGTTGCTAATATTACAGACGATTGTACTGATATGTTTGCAGGTGAAGAGATTAGCTTCTATCATTCAATAGAATATGCAGATAGTACGAGCTCAGGCATTGTATTCAGTGACGATGCTAATGGTGCTTATCCATTTGGAGAAAGTACTATTACATGGTATGCTGAGGATCACTGTGGTAATGTAGAACAGAGGACTACCAGAGTATTTATTAATGATACAAAAGCACCAACACCATATTGTCTTGGTTCTGTTGTCACTGCAACCATGAATACAGATGGATCTGCAGTCATTTGGGCATCAGATTTCGACTTAGGTGGTGCTGATAATTATACAGGAAATGAAGCATGTAATAACTTCAATGAATTGGATGTTTATTTCTTAGACGGTTCTTCACAAGTACAATCACTAGAATTTAATTGTGATGATATCTTAGATGGTGTTTCTCAAGAGATTCCTTTGGAATTATACTATGAAGATGAATACGGAAACAGAGATTTCTGTGTCGTTATTCTATTGCTTCAAGATAATGCATTTGACATATGTGAGAATCCAATTGGTTCAATGGTCGAAGGAAACGTAAGAACGCTTAATTCTGATATGTTAGAAGATGTTAGAGTAGAGCTGAAAAGCAATGCTTCTGAATTTTCAACTTTTGACATGACGGATGCCAATGGACACTATGCATTTACAATGCCGACAGGAAAGAATTATTCGATTTCAGCATCTATGGAAGATAATCCATTAAACGGAGTAAGTACAGTTGACTTAGTTTTAATTCAAAGACACGTGCTTGGATTAACAACACTAGACTCTCCATACAAAGTGATCGCAGCCGATGCAGATAACAGTGGAAGTGTAAACGTAATTGATTTGATTACTATAAGAAAATTAATCTTAGGTGTAACTGATGATTTTCCGAATGATCAAAAGTCTTGGAGATTCCCAGAAGAGAATCAACCATTTACAGATCAATATAACCCATTCCCATACAGTGAGTCAATTGAGATCTTCAATTTCGCAGGAAGTATGAGTAATCAAGATATCATGGGCGTAAAGATTGGTGATGTTAACTTATCTGCAACTGTGAATGCATTAGGCAGCACAGAAGTAGAATCTAGAAGTCAATCAGCTTTAAATCTTGAGGTTGAAAATATTGAAATGCAAGAGGGAGAAAATGTAATTATCCCAGTCTATGCAAGAGATATGAATGATATCGTAGGATTCCAAAATACACTTAATTTCAATGCGGATGTGTTGTCATTTGTAAGTGTACAATCTGAAGCACTAGAAATAGGTGATGATAATTTGGGAACTCAAAATTTAGAAGCAGGTGAATTGAGTTTAAGTTGGAACAGCATTGATGCCACAACGATAGACGAAGACACACCATTGTTTAATCTGGAATTTGATGTTAAACAAAATGCAGAATTGAAGAATTTACTTTACGCAAGTTCTTCGATTACCAAAGCGGAAGCTTACAATAGCAACTTAGAAGTAATGGATGTGAATATTTTATTCAGAGGCGTTGAAAATGCAGACTTAGTCTTGTATCAAAACGTACCGAATCCATTCCTTGAAACGACGGATGTAAGATTCTCAATACCAAGTACGTCACATGTTGTCTTTACTGTATTTGATGTAAATGGAAGAGAGATCTTAAGAAAGGCTGATAAATATACAGCTGGAATCCACACGATACGATTAACAAGAGACGAGTTGAATTCTACAGGAGTTATGTACTATCAAATAGAAACAAACTCAGGTACAGCGAGTAAGAAAATGATACAGATACGTTAGTAGGAAATGTAATTATTTCTATAGCCACGTGATGCAAATCACGTGGCTTTTTTTGTTTGTGGTTTGTTTGCAATTGGCTTCGTCAAGTATTATCCAAGAGAGGTTAAAAATCTTCTTGGTGACCTACTTCTAAGTCTAGCAGATTAAAATGTTTAAACAAGATGATTCGCCGTAAAGGTCTTTGATCTCTTACGGATATTTTTATTCACTTTACTGCACTTTGTTAGTAGTAGGCTTTGCCTTCGGTATTAAGAACAATTTACCTAGAACAGGAGCAGGTGACTACACCTATGATCACAACGGAAACATGGTAGTCGATCCCCA
>JABDKX010000204.1 GCA_013001975.1 Saprospiraceae bacterium
TTGTGTGCCTTTCTATGACTACATTCATGACCATCATAATTGTGTCTGACATCATCAGGGAATGATTTATTTGGTGTTTCAAAAACAGCAGGCTCATTCATATCATTCCATACACCAGCAATGCCAATATCATCAATTAACTCTTGGAATAAATTAGACCACCACTCTCGGACTTCAGGATTAGTAAAATCTGGGAAATAACATTCTCCTGGCCACACTTTTCCTTTCATCAATGGACCATCTCCTCGTTTACAGAAATAACCTTTTTCGAATGCTTCTTTAAAAACAGAATAATTAGGATCAATTTTTATTCCTGGATCAATTATAACAATTGATTTGAATCCATCTTCCTTTAAATCGCTAACCAATTTTTTAGGATCTGGGAATCTTTCTTTATCCCAAGTGAAACAACGGAAGCCATCCATGTAATCGATATCAAAATAAATGGCGTCAGCAGGTAGTTTCAGTTCTCTAAATTTATCGCATACTTCCCTTACGTTAGACTCCGGATAATAACTCCATTTACATTGGTGATACCCAAGTGACCACAAGGGTGGCAAATCAGGAGTTCCAGTCAGCATTGTATACCTTCTCACCACATCAATCAGATGAGGACCGGCTATAAAGTAGTAATTCATTTCACCACCTTCTGCCCAAAAGCTGCAAGCCGAATGCCTCTCACTTGCAAAATCAAAAAATGATTGGAAAGTATTGTCAAAGAAAATACCGTATCCTATGCCATTTTGAAGACCCATGTAAAAAGGAATATTCTTATAAATAGGATCTGTGTCTTTTTCAAATCCATATTCATCAGTTCCCCAAATTTGAAGACGCTTACCTCTCAGGTTTAATGAATGAGGCTTATCACCTAAACCAAAGTACATTTCCTTATCAAAGACATGTTTACTTTGTTTAACAATATTTCCACCACTGGCATGAAACTCTTCCCAATGGAAACCTTTTTCATCCTCGTTTATAACGTTTTCCTTGATATCTTTAAATGTTAGTTTGAGATTGCTTTTATCGATACAGCATTTAACATCTTTAGTTTCAATTATAAATGAATCATCGGTTTCATGAAGCTCAAGGTGTCTGTAACTGCCTTCGTATTTGTTATTAATGGCATAAGAAAAATCAGGCTCTAATGCCCCTTCTGTACCATATCTTATTCTCAAGATAGCATCAGAAATCACTTCAATTTTTAGAATGACTTGATTTTCACTGTTGAAATAAAAAATATTTTTTTCAATTGTATGACTGACTATCTGAGATGGATAAAAGTCGACGACTCCATTGTTTTGCATGTGATTCTAATTTGAAAGAGCGAAAGTGCTACTTTCTTTTGAAAATCCTAGCACTTAGAGGTGGAATTTCGATCAAAATAGATGATTTTTTACCGTGCCAAGCCAATTTGTCGCTTAGGATAGTGTATTTTTTACAATAATTGCTTCCGCCAAGGCTTTTTTTGTCGGAATTAAAAACTTCTTCCCATGTTCCTTCACTTGGAACACCTACTCTATATTCTTGATGAGACGATGGCGTAAAATTGAGAACAACTATTAAATCATCTTCAGGTTTTTGGCTTTTCCTATGATAAACCAAAATTGATTTTTCATTATCACTGTAATCAATCCAGTCAAAACTTTCGAACGCATAGTTGTTTTTATGCAAAGCTGGCTCTGATTTATAAATACCATTTAAAGATTTGACGGTATTATATATACCTGAATGTGAATCATATTGTAATTCTTGCCAATCGAGTTGCCTTGAAAAATCCCATTCTCCACGCTGTCCAAATTCACAACCCATAAATAAAAGCTTTCCTCCAGGGTGCGTAAACATATAAGCATATAGTAGCCTTAGATTTGCAAATTTTTGCCAATCATCACCTGGCATTCGAGACAACAATGATCCTTTTCCGTGAACGACTTCGTCATGTGAAAATGGTAAGATAAAATTTTCCGTGAAAGCATACACCAAGCTAAAAGTGATTTCATTTTGATGAAATTTTCTATGAATGGAGTCTTTCTTAAAGTAAGCCAAAGTATCGTTCATCCAACCCATCATCCATTTATACCCAAATCCTAATCCATCATGATGAACAGGTTTGGTTACTCCAGTAAAAGATGTAGATTCTTCAGCGATAAGCTGTGCATTAGGAAAATGCTGATAAACTGCCTTGTTCAAGTCTTTAATGAATTTGATGGCTTCTAAGTTTTCATTACCTCCAAATGTATTTGGTTCCCATTCTCCATCTTCTCTAGAATAGTCAAGATACAACATAGATGCAACGGCATCTACTCTCAAACCGTCAACGCCAAATATCTCTAACCAAAATAAAGCATTACTAATTAAAAAGGAGCGCACTTCTGGCCGTCCGTAATTAAAAATCAAACTTTTCCAATCTGGATGAAATCCTCTTCTGGGATCAGGATGCTCATAGACGTGACTTCCATCAAATTTGCCCAATCCATGTTTGTCTTCAGGAAAGTGCGAAGGTACCCAATCAAGTATCACACCTATACCCGCTTCTCGAATCTTTACGATTAAATCCTTAAAGTCATCTGGAGATCCAAAACGACTTGTTGGAGCAAAATATCCGGTCACTTGATAACCCCAAGAAGGATCATATGGAAATTCCATGACGGGCATAAATTCAATATGTGTGAATCCCAAATCCAAAATATATGGAATCAGATGCTCTCCTATTTCTTGATAACTTAAATACTCACGATCATCCCAAGGTCTCTTCCAAGATGGCAAATGAATTTCATAAATTGATAATGGATCTGTATGTGCATTTGGAATCTTTATTTCCTTTTGATTTTCAATTTTTTTATGCTTCCATACTATTGAAGCCGTATGAGGCGGTCTTTCAGCATAAAATGCAAAAGGGTCTGCTTTCTCATGGATTTCTGATGTATCTGAATTGGTGATTTTGTACTTATAAATGCTCCCTGTTTTAACTCCTGGAACAAATCCTTCCCAAATGCCCGATTCATCAAACCTGACATGTAATTGGTGTTCATCTCCGGCCCAAAAATTAAAGTTTCCAATCAGTTCGACTTTAGATGCAGCGGGTGCATATACAGCAAAGTAAACCCCATCTTGCCCATTTACGTTAATAGGATGTGCTCCAAATTTTTCGTATAATTTGAAATGGTTTCCTGACTTAAAAAGATTAATATCAAAATCAGTAAAGCACGAATATGGTACTACCCTATTCAAGAGGTTAGTCCGATTTTTGTTCCTGGTGGAATGATTGCATTTTTATTAATAACAATCAATCCTTTTTTTATACAATAATCATCTGATTCCATATCTTCTAGGCTTTCATCTCCTACAATTTGACAGTTGTTTCCTATTCTAACATGTTTATCAATTATTGCATTTTTTATATAACAATTTTCTCCTATGCCATTAAGATTTTTGACCTTCTGTTCCATGATCACTTTCAGAGGTGGAAAGACATCATTACCAATAACATAACAGTGGTCAATAATTGTCCCTTTCCCTATCCAGGACCTGATACCTATTATTGAGTTACTAATTTCATCTGCATAAATAAGGGATCCTTCCGCAATCAAGCTTTTGATAACTTTAACGCCAAAAAGTTTTGAAGGAGGCAACATTCGACCCCTGGTAAATACAACATTATCAGCGTCAAAAAGTGTAAATCTTGGTGCATCCCCTGCCATTTCTAAATTGGCTTCGAAGTAATCTTTGATATCCCCAACATCTTCCCAATATCCATCGTATTTATATGCATGTACATTGAGGTTATCTTTTAAACTCTGAGGAATAATTTCTTTACCAAAATCAATCGTATGTTCATATTTTTCCAACATATGTTCCAAGACTTTCCTTGTGAAAATATATATACCCATTGATGCCAAATAATGTCGGCCTTGTGATTGCAATTCTTCATTGACTTCTGATTTCCAATTATCAAGTAATTCTGGTTTAGGTTTTTCGATGAAATCATCAATTTTCCCTGAAGCAGCCACTTTCATAATTCCAAATGCGGAGGCTTGACGTGCATGACAAGGAATAGTCGCTATAGATACATCTGCTTTACTTTTTATATGTTTCCCTAGAAAATCTTTGAAGTCCATGTGATACAATTGATCACCCGACAATATTAAAATATATTCAGCATCATCATGCCTAATATTGCGTAAAGATTGACGAACTGCATCGGCGGTTCCTTGAAACCAATTTGAATTTTCTTTAGTTTGTTCTGCCGCCATAATATCGACATAAGCTGAAGAAAATCTATCAAAATTGAATGTGTTTTTTACATGCTTGTTTAGTGAAGCTGAATTGTATTGAGTAAGTACAAAGATTCTTCTTAGACCTGAATTCAAACAATTAGAAATAGGGACATCAATTAATCTGTACTTTCCACCGATAGGCACTGCTGGTTTCGATCTTTCCTTAGTAAGTGGATATAATCTTGATCCTACACCTCCTCCCAAAATGAGGCTGATACATTTTTCGTTGATGTCTTTTTTTGCCATTTTAATTTTTATTTACCAACTCATAATATAATTCTAAATAGTTATCTGCAGATGCATTCCAACTAAAATCTGCATTAAATGCATTTGAAATAACTTGGTTAAATTTTTCTTGGTTCTCGTATAATCTTATGCCTCTTTGAATTGCTTTGACAATATAGTTACTTTCTGCTAATTCGAATCTGATACCATTTCCATTTTTATATTTTATATCTCTGACGGTATCTTTCAACCCTCCTGTTGATCTTACTATTGGAATCGTCCCATATCTCAAAGCATACATCTGATTCAATCCACAAGGTTCAACTCGCGAAGGCATAAGTAGAAAATCAGACCCTGCATAAATTTGGTGCGCTAATGCTTCATCATACATGATATTGATCGACAATTTTTTAGTATGTTGTTTTCCCAAAATGGCCAACTCTTTTTCTAAAGACGCCATGCCTGTTCCTAAAATAATGATACTAATCTGTTGATTCTTTTTTAATAATTTTCTAAGTGTGTCTGGTATTAAGTCAGCACCTTTTTCAAAAGCCAACCGTCCAATGAAGGAAAAGATCGGCCACTTATTATTTAGATTAAATTTTTTACAAAGAAATTTCTTGTTTTCCAACTTAAACTTTCTTGTACTTTTTTTAAGGTTGGCATCTATCATTGTATCCATTGCAGGATTCCAGTAATCATTATCAATGCCGTTTATCAAGCCCCTTGCCTTTCCTTTTTCCTGCTGAAATAATGGCTTCAAATCACCATCTGATTCTAATAACTCAATCATATAAGAAGGAGAAACAGTCGTCATCTGCCAACAACACTTTATACCACATGCTAGCGGATCAATCATATTATCCCAATCTAAAAGTCCTCTATCCTTAATCGAATATTCAGGTATGAGATAGTTTTTTTGCCAGGTGAAGCGACCTCGATATTTTTCATTATGAATTGTCAATACTGTTGGAATAGTTTCTAATGATTTATAATCATAGCATTTCGTCATCATAAATGGAATCAATGCAGTATGATGATCGTGACAATGAATGACATCAGGTTTCTTTTTTGCATTTAAGATCCATGACAGGAAAACCTTAGCGAAAGAGGTATAGCGTTCTGGTTCATCAGCAAAATATTGGCTTTTGTTATCTGCATAAACACCTTTACGATAAAATAATTTTGGAATGTTAATAAAGATTAGCTCAAATCCAAGGATATTTTTGTCAACGACTTGAATTTCATACTTGTATTGATTATTTAAAATTTGAAAGGACCCTTTTTTAAGTGTTTTGGGCGTTTGTTTATTTATCCAAGGCAAGTCATATTTAGGCATAACAACTGTTACAAAATGGCCTTTCATATTTAGATACTTAGGAAGTGCACCAACAACATCTGCTAAGCCGCCAACTTTTGCAGCTGGATAACATTCAGCCGTAGCAAATATTATATTCAATGGGTTATTGGTCTTCGTCATCAACTTGGCAGTAAAATAGGAAATCGAAACGAATTGTCCAACGTATTATTAAATAATCCTTTTAAAAAATATTAAACTTTTTACCGATTTACTGGTCTAATGGGTTTAACAATTCATTTAAACTATTCTACTTCAAAATGTACGCATATTTGTATACTCTAAATAACAATTTCATGAGATTATTAATAGCCCTAGGATTTTTATGCTTTTCTCAAGTGATCTTTTCACAATCTGATTATAAAATTAGTGGCGTTATTGTCGATGATGCTTCCAATAGTGAAATTGATTACGCAACTATAGTTTTAAAAGACAAAACTTCAAATGAATTAATTTCAGGGGCTACTTCCGATAATGGAGGTCAATTTGAAATAGACGCGCCTCATCAAAATGTATTTATTGAAGTCAGTTTTATCGGATTTTCAACAATTACTATCAATGATATCAGCTTTATTGGTCAAAGGGCAAATCTGGGCATCATTAAACTAGGTGAAGATGCTCTTAAGCTAGACGAAGTTACTGTTACAGCAACAAAGTCAACTACTGAATTCAAACTTGACAAACGGGTTTTTAATGTAGGTACAGATTTGAGTTCTACTGGAGCAAGTGCCTTAGAGGTTTTGAATAATGTCCCTTCTGTTAATGTCAATATCGAAGGTCAAGTATCTTTGAGGGGGTCAAGTGGTGTTCAAATTTTAATTAACGGTAAACCATCAATTCTATCTGATGAAGCCAGTAATGCCTTAGGTACTATTACAGCAGATATGATAGATAAGATAGAAGTTATTACTAATCCATCTGCTAAATATGAAGCAGAAGGAACCGCAGGGATTTTGAATATCGTATTAAAGAAAAATGAAAAGAAAGGGCTGAATGGATCAATCTCTGTGAATGCAGGAACACCTGTAAACCACAGCGTTGGTATCAGTTTAAATAAGAGAACTGAAAAGCTTAATTTGTTTACTCAGCTTGGCGTTGGCTACAGAGAGTTGCCAAATGATAATGAAAATATCAATCGTGATAAAATAAATAATACTGAACTGGTTTCTATAGGTGAAGAATTTAGAAACGAAACTTTCTACAATTTCATACTAGGATCTGATTACTATTTTGACCCTTTAAATATTGTTACACTTTCAGGAAGTTTTGCATATGAAATAGAAGACCAACCTTCAGAAACTGATTTTACTTTTGCAACAGATGGAAATATTGAAAGTGCTTGGTCTCGGAATGAAATTACAGAAGCCACTAATCCTAAGTTACAATACGAATTACAATATAAAAGAGAATTTAAAGACAACGAAGACCATCAATTACTATTCAGCGCGATAGGAAGATTTTTTGGAAAAGATCAATCATCATCATTTACAAACACATTTACTCAGGGAGAACAAAACTTCACAGATCAAATAACAGAAACTGAATTCAAAGAAGGAAAATATACTTTCAATTTGGATTACACAAAACCTTTTAATGAAACTTGGACTTTAGAAACAGGAACACAATATCTAACAAATCAAGTGAGTAATGATTTTTCTGTTAGTGATGAAGTAGATGGCGAGTTTGTTGTTAATCAAAATTTGACAAACTTATTTGAGTATGATCAAACAGTGTTGGGGGTTTATACAACTGGGTCATATGAAAGCAATGACTGGGGTCTTAAATTAGGATTAAGAGTTGAGAATACTGACCTCTCAACATTATTAGTAAATACTAGTGAAGAAAATGATCAAAACTTTACTGATTTCTTTCCTACTGCACATTCGTCATATAAAATTTCAGAATCTGTTTCATTTCAAGCTGGATATTCTAGAAGAATTTATCGTCCAAGATTATGGGATTTAAATCCATTTTTTAATATCAGAAATAATTTTAGTATACGAGTGGGTAATCCAAATTTACTTCCTGAATACACTGATAGTTATGAAGCAGGTGGTATCTTTATTTATGAACAAGTTTCTTTGAATGTAAATGTATATCATAGATACACGGAAGATAAAATTGAAAGAGTTTCTACATTTGAAAACAATATAAATACATTCAGACCAGAAAATATTGGCACCAATAAAGCTACAGGTGCAGAAGTTAATTTTAAGTATCCTGCATCAAATAATATTACAATTACTGGTGATGCTAATTATAATATATTTAAAAGAGAAGGCAGCTTTAACGACCAAGTTTTTGATTTTTCTGCAGATCAATGGTCAGGAAAAATTATAACAAAATATAAGGTCAGCAAAGCATTTGATCTTGAAGTAACTGGAAGATATGAGTCTCGTGAACAAACTGTTCAAGGAACTTTGGCTCCAAATACAATAGCTGATTTTGGTATGAGATATAAGATACTTTCTGGCAAAGGTGTTTTCAATTTTTCAGTTAGAGATGTATTCGCCTCACGAATCAGCAAGAACACTATTGACCAAGACAACTTCTACATATTCAGTAGTCGCCAACGAGGCAGATTTATAACCTTAGGTTTTAGTTATGGATTTGGCAAGGGAGAAGCGATGCAATATTCTGGAGCGAGAAGGCGATAATCTTTATCATATAAGTGTTATTGTTTGAAGCAAACTTTGAAGTTCTCTTTCTTCAACATTTACCTATTCAGATCTACTATCGGTGTATTCATCATAATAGATTGTTAACGTATTTTTTGTTGTTTCAAAAGTGATTGAACTAATATGAAAAGTACGTTAGCAAAAAAATATGAGTAGCCTTAGTAATTGGATTTCGACATCTTTTATGTTTAAGCTTTAGATTAAATTATTTCTTATCTTAATCGAAATATATTAAGCTATGAAACGTGACCATAATCGCAGAATGATGCTCAAAAGCTCCATTTTAGGAGCCATTACAATTGGCATTCCAAATGTCATTTATTGTAACAATAAAAACAATAGTCAAATTTACTTGACAGAAAGTAAAACTGGCTCACGAAGGTATCCGTCATTGGATGATGCCATTGTATCAGAAATGGTTGGCGTTTGTCATTTTAATTTTGATCGTGTTAAAGAACTTGTTGCAATAAGACCAGAATTAGCAAAGGCATCCTGGGATTGGGCATATGGTGATACAGAGACTGCTTTGGGTGCAGCTTCACATGTTGGACGAAGAGATATTGCTCTTTTTTTAATACAAAATGGTGCGCGTCCAGATTTATTTACCCATGCCATGTTGGGACACCATGATATCGTTAAAAGTATCGTTGAAGCATGTCCTGATGTTAAAAATTTTGCAGGTCCCCATGGCATAAGTCTTTTGAGACATGCAAAAAGTGGATTAAGGTTAAAAGATACATTATCAACTGAACAAATAAACAATTGTGAAAAAACAATTGCATTTGTCGAGGGTATTTCTAAAACTGATTCGATTACAGATTCACTAAAATTAAGTGACCAAGAAAAGGAATTATATCTTGGCGATTACTTATATGGTGACGGTCCAGATGATGGCGTCTCCGTAAAACTCAACATGATGAAAAACTTGTCTTTAGGTAAACTTGGTAAATCAGGGGGAGGTTTAATTCAAATAAAACCAAATTTATTCAAATATAACGGAACATCATCCGTTGACATCTCTTTTCAAAAGGAGAATGGTAATATTGTTTCAGTTAGAATTGAAGAACCGGACTTAACCATTACTGCTAAAAAAGTATAATTTTATTTCTGATTTGTCAGATATAAAACATTTAAAAGAATTGCTTTAAACTAAATTCAAAAAATAATGTTTTAAGAAATATTACTTACTTAAATCCAAAGAGGTTCATCTATACGTAAGTAGTATCAGACCTAAGACTTAAATTATGAAACTCTTTTTTACGCTAGCTACAATTCTAATACTTTCTAATATTGGATTATCGCAAACTATTCAAGGAACAATCACAGATGAAACAAACATTGGTCTTGAATGGGCGAATATTATAAATATTACTCAAGGCACACACACCCATTCTGGTCCTGATGGTATTTATAAATTTAAAAATTGTGAAATCGGAGACTCTGTTGCAATAAGTTTCCTTGGATATGAAAGTAAATCTTTTCAAGTAGAAGAAAATAAATCAACTTATGATTTTGAATTAAAAGTAAAAACGGTTTCTATAGAAGAAGTGGTTATAGCACCCCAAGTTGATGCTTTACACTTATTTACTGATATTAATCTTAAAACAAATCCTGTTTCTTCTTCGCAAGAAATTCTGAAACAAGTACCAGGCTTATTTATTGGTCAACATGCTGGAGGCGGAAAAGCAGAGCAACTATTTCTGCGTGGATTTGACATTGATCATGGAACAGACATCGCAATTGCTGTGGATGATTTGCCTGTGAATATGGTTTCTCATGCTCACGGACAAGGATATGCAGATTTGCATTTTTTAATTCCAGAAACGATAGAGTCCATTGATTTTGGCAAAGGTAGTTATGATGTTAAAAAAGGGAATTTTACTACGGCAGGACACGTCACTTTCAATACCATTGATCGGCTTAAGTCCAATATTATTAAAGTTGAATCTGGTCAATTTAATACCAACCGACTATTAACACAATTTACTATTCTAGATCAAAAGAAACAAAGTGCCTATTTTTCTGGAGAATACTTAAGTTCAGATGGTTACTTTGAAAGTCCACAAAATTTCAGTCGTAAAAACGTATTTGGAAAATATATAAATTCGATTTCCGATAGCAACAGGATTGAGTTTACAATATCTCATTTTACAAGCCAATGGGATGCAAGTGGCCAAATTCCTCTAAGAAGTGTAGTGGATAACAGTATAACAAGATTTGGTGCGATTGATGATACTGAAGGCGGTATGACAAGTCGAACAAACATTTCATTAAACCACAGAAAAACGATTTCCACAAATACCTTTATCAACAATTCTATTTTTTATAGTAATTATAATTTCGAATTATTTTCAAACTTTACTTTCTTTTTAAATGACCCTATTAATGGAGATCAAATAAGACAATTTGAAAACCGAAATATCTTAGGATTCAATTCAACGTTAAACTCAAATGCTCAAATTGGATCTGTAAATTTTGACTACAGAGTTGGTGTATCTCTGCGTAATGATAAAGTCAATGATAACGAACTATCAAATACAGTTAATAGGTCAGAAATAATAAACTATGTAAAGTACGGAGATGTCGAAGAATCTAATTTAGGGATTTTTGCAAACGGAGATTGGACATTCGGAGACTTCCAAATAAATGGTGGCATTCGATTTGACTACTTTAGGTTTGAGTATTTGGACAAACTTTCCCAAACTTATGATAATTCATCACTTTCAACTTCAATCATCTTACCGAAAATAAATTTTATTTATAATAAAAATAATAACCTCCAATATTATATAAAAATGGGTAAAGGTTTTCATTCGAACGATGCGAGAGTGGTTATTGCACAAAACGGAGAAAAAACACTTCCCAGCGCTTACTCAATTGATGGTGGATTTATATGGAAGCCAACAGCTGATATTTTACTAAACGCGAGCATATGGAATTTATATCTTGAGCAAGAATTTGTTTATGTAGGGGATGAAGGCGTGGTTGAACCAAGTGGGAAATCCAATAGAAAAGGTTTGGATCTTAGTTTACGATATCAACCACTACAATGGTTATATTTAAATTATGATGCGAACTATACCATTGCAAAATCTATAGAATCTGAAGCAGGAGAAGACTTCATCCCTTTAGCGCCTGATTTAACAATGACATTGGGATTAAATTTTCTGCATCCAAGTGGATTTTTTGGTGGTTTAAATGTGCGACATTTAAATGACAGACCAGCAAATGAAGATAACAGTATTGTTGCTGAAGGATATACCATTACTGATATAAATATGGGTTATCAGTGGAAAAATGTCAGTATCGGATTTCAAATACTTAACCTATTTGATAGGCAATGGAACGAAACACAATTTGCAACAAACTCCCGTTTGTTTGATGAAGTAGAAGCAGTAGAAGAAATTCACTTCACACCAGGCACGCCATTTAATATCAAAGGAAATATCAGTTACAAATTTTAGATTTTACCATTTAAGCAAATCATGGTAGAAATTCTTTAAACAAATGTGTTCGACATTTTTATTAAATTTAGATTGTTAATCAAAAAACAATTTGATATGAAAAAATCTATTTTAATGTTATTATGCTTATTCAGCATACAACACATATTGATATCCCAAGATCATACTAAAGATGTCATTGGCGTTAAAGCAGCATGCGTAGACTACATTAATACTTTTTATAATGCAGATACGACGCTAGCTTATAAAAGTGTTCATGAAAGTTTACGTAAAACTGGATTCTATTTCAAAGACGAAAAGAACCACTATTCTCAACAACTTGAAATGCCTTTTGAAAATTTAATTGATTTGGCCAAACGATGGAATGCTAAGGGAGATAAAACAGATGCCAATTCGCCCAAGGAAGTAGAAATTTTTGAAGTTTCTGATAAAACAGCCGTGGCAAAAGTTACAGCTGTATGGGGCATTGACTATATGAGTTTGATGAAAATTAAAGGCAAATGGATGATCGTAAATGTGCTTTGGCAATCTCCACCAAAATTTTCTGTTAGAGAATAGCAACATTTAAAGTTTTACTAAAAGATAAAAGCCATTGA
>JABDKX010000236.1 GCA_013001975.1 Saprospiraceae bacterium
ATCAACTTTACGACCAAGGTATTTTTATTAACCACAGTAATATGGCGAGTTATCTTTATATAATTTCCATTATCCATTTTGCACATGTTATTTTTGGTATTCCATTTCTCGCGATTTTTCTTTATCACTCAATTACGAGAATGAAAGAACCGGTCAGTGTTTTGGTTTATTTTTCAGACCCCGATAAAGAACGTAAACTTAACCTCCTGACAGTATATTGGCACTTTATTGATATCCTTTGGGTTTACCTTGTGATATTTTTTGTTCTTAATACCTTGTTTTAAAATACTAATTATTCAAAAGTGTAGCTATATTGATAAGGAAACATATTAGTTAATAAACTAATATTTAGTTATAAAACTATAATTTAGGAGATATAATAATGAAATGTAGTGTTACACATTATCAACTAACTAAGGCAATCCTGAAAAATAAATATCATCATAATCCGCAGAAGACAGCGTTCCCGTATTATCCGAATCGGTCATGACGACTATGGCTTTGACAATTTAAGTCTTTACATTATACTTGTCGAATAATTATAACTCACCTGCTGTTTCCAATCAAAAAATATTGACCGGAATTCAATAAGAAACATAACTGAAGGTTTTCATAATGAGACCTTGATAAATTAATATCTACACTTAACCAATCTTTCGTTTTATTAACACTCCTTGTTATAAAATGCTTCTTCATCAACCAAAATTGTGGTTAGTTCCACAATGTGATCATCGGGATCTTTAAAATAAATCGACTCAAAATAATGATGATTTTTGTATTCGAATTCAATATTTAGTTTAGTCAAATTTTGCCTTGCCAAATCAAAGTTTTCTTTATTAACATTAAAAGCAAAATGATCGATTGAGATGGGAGGCGATGAACTGTTTTGTTCAACATCGCCATTTGCAGGAAAGATAGCAATTCCCGATTTTCCAGATAACATAAAAATAGGAAAAGGTCCCCATTTATCAAAAGTAAACCTTTTGAGACCTAAGACAGATTGATACCAATTTGCAGATACTTCAATATCCTTGACACAAATACCCACATGATCTAAGAATTCTAATTTTATTGGTTTCATAAAAACGAGTTAAATAAGTTTACTGTTGATCGCATAAGTATATGGATCAGTAAAATATAAAACGAGTACAAAGACATAACGCTTATCGGATCACCAATTTTTCAACTTTTTTATACTTCAAAGCCGCATTCAATTTTTTAACAACAGAATCCTTTGACATATCCAATTCTTGTCTTAATGGTGCAGAAGAAATGTATACTGTGAGCGTTCCTTTGTAATATTTCACAGAGGTAGTATAGTTAGAAATGACATTCCCAAATGTATCTCGCCAGATTTGATCAATACTAAAATTATTGTAGACACGAGATAACTTATCTTCCTTTTGAAAGATTTTACCTATGATGCCTTTTATTTTTTGATCTTCTTCTTTCATGCAACGATTTGTCCTTGTTCTATAATATAATGATTATAATCCAAATTTAGTTTCTTTAGAGCACTTACTACCCTATCTTCATCAGTATCTGTAATAAAAATTTGAGAATTTAAATCTTCTGCGCATAGTTTCAGAAATGTAAAGACTCTTGACTTATCTAATTTATCAAAGATGTCATCCAACAGCAAGATAGGAATTCTTGAAGTTTGATTTTTTACCCATTCCAATTGCGCCAATTTGATTGAAATGATCGCCGATTTAAGTTGCCCTTGCGATCCAAACTTTTTGATTTCTTTATCATCCAATTTAATGATCAAGTCATCTCGGTGAATACCTTCATATGTTTTTGCCATGGCATAATCTCTTTGTTCAGAATCCTTAAACAATTGTAAAAGATCATTTTCAGCTAGCTTGGTTTTGTAAGCAATAGATACTTCTTCACGATCAGAAGCGATCAATGCATAAAACTTATTTATAATTGGCGCAATATCATTAAGATATTCTGACCTTTTTTTATAAATGTATTCTGTCGGTTCCACCATTTTCTGATTCAAGGCTTCAATCAACAAGGTGTCTCTTCGGCCGGATTTCAGAAATCCTTTCAATGCAGAATTGCGCTGCTTTAAAAGTTTGTTATGAATAAGCAGATTCTTGAAGTAGACTTTGTCAACTTTTGAAATCGTTTTGTCTATTAACTTTCGTCGTTCAATGCTGCTGTCTAATAAAATCAATATATCCTTAGGTGCAATCATCAAAGAAGGATATCTGCCATAAAATTCAGCAATGCTTTTAACAACAACGTCATCAACTTTAATAGATTTGTTTTTAGCAGAGGAGCTGATCCCTATTTCATACAAATCTTCTTCTATAAAAATATCTGCATTTAAATTAAAGAAATCCGTATCTCGTTTATAAAGCACACTGTCTAAATGAGTAAAATAGCTTCTGCCATTAGATAAATAATATATACTATCTATAATAGAAGTCTTTCCTGCTCCATTTAAGCCAGTAATCACATTTATATGTGAGTGAAAATTGGTTTTTAGACTTTCATAGTTCCTAAAACCGTTTATTCGTAACAAATCTATCCTAATACGCTTCAATTACTTATCTTTGTGCTTCGATTTCAAAAGTATCGAGAATTAAGACAATATTATAACAATTTATTATGGCTACAGTGGCTACTAAGAAGAAAACATCAAGTAAAAAGAGTTCAAGTAAGTTTGATAAGAAAACTTATCTTAATTGGTATGAA
>JABDKX010000258.1 GCA_013001975.1 Saprospiraceae bacterium
TGCTTCATGAAGCCTGAGTTTTTATTAAAGACTAAAGAAAATCTCTGTTGTGAACAATTTACTTTAAGATGCACTGTCAGCGAAGCTGCGCAGATTAAAGTTCGCCCTTGGCGAATTGTTCACAACGGTCATGGCTATGATTTCGTTTTGGAATCATCCGTAGGATTATTCCGCAGGTAAATTAGTCGTTGGTTAATACTTTTATTTTGGTGTGGTGCAAAACCACAATGAATTATAGCCATTGTTGTGCGGTATTATGTTTGGCAATTATAATTTCTGAAGCTATTCTTTAAATCCGTTTTTAGAAAGAATATCCGAGTACCAGCTATAAGAAATTTCACCTCTTTCATAGTATTCTTGGACTTCTTCAATACTTCCTTTATCACCATAATCTTTAGTTACTGTAAGATTACCATTATGGTCATAGTATTTCCATATGCCAATTTTAATCCTCCAGTCCTTATAATTTCCTTCGGCTTTTAGATTTCCGTTTTCGTAATATTTTTTTATTGGTCCTTCAACTAGATTGTTTTTATAATATCCAATTTCTTTATAATTGCCATTTTCGTAATAGTTAATCCATTTTCCTTGTCCAATTCCATCCACATATTCTTGCCATGAGGAATATTTTCCATTAGAGAACTTTGCAAATAATATACCAGTAAATGGTCTATTTTCACCTTTAGCATAATAGCGGTATATACCTTCTTCACTTTTTCCAGTTGCATCTGCCATGGAAACCTCTCTTTTTACTTCCGTCTCAGACATTGAAATTGTTTTTTGGGCGAATCCAACTATTGGTAAATTGAATAGTAGAGCTAAAGCGAGTGACTTCTTTAAAGTATATTGAATTTTTATCATAATAATATTTTTAGTTTAAATGCTACACGACGGTCTCGTATACCCGTCAGTTACGGCTTAAAAGTAACTGAATTGCGGTTAAACATTGTTGTACTCTGTTATTTTTTTATTCTTTCCAATTATCCATAACTCGTCGTAATTCAGAACCTTCAATTGCTTCGATTATTTCAAAATAAACTCCATTTAGATCTTTGGCATGTGCAATATTAACATGAGTAAATGGACTTACAATTGATTTTGTGCAATCAATTCCCAAGCTCCAAAAATCATTAACAACTGCTTCATTGTTTTGGGTTTCCAGACCGAAATGGTCTATTCCTTCAGGATGCTCTTCATCTGCTGGCATAAGCTCTATAAAGGTTGACTTATTGATTTGAAAATAGGCAAATATGAGTTTGCCATTGTCATCATTAAATCTGTAAATCATAGGAAAACCCATTGTGTCTTCATAAAAATTTGAGGCTTTATCAAAGTTGGCCACTCGTATTCCTACATGATTGAGACCAATAATCTTACCTGCTTCTTTATTTTCGAATCCATAATTATGTCCTGTAATTAATCCTGCCAAGAATAAAATTGGTAGCGCCAGAATTATAATAATTTTTGTTTTCATAAATTTTGTTTTAGTAGAGCACAACGTGTTCGTTCATGATTTGTGTGGATTCAAACGAAAGTCAGATTCAGCTGCAAATCAGATGTTAGTTTAAAGTTAGGATTTTTAATTGAACTTCATGCGAAGCATTAATTATACCCGCCCGCTTTCCGCAGGTAAGCAGGCATGTTGTAAGCTATTGTTTTAGTTCGTTATGCCAACCGCTTTGCGCAGGTATGCACTGGTCTGTAAGTTTTTTAACATAAAATGGGCAACGCTTGCGCGCGATATCATTTTGGTTAGAATATAATGCCCCACTTTTAAACCATGATTATATGTTGTTCTTTTTTTTCTGTTTGTTAATTGACCGGGACGAACGATTGTCCAATCCAAGTTACTTTCCATTATTAGTTGTTCCTGTTTGGATTTGTCCAAAAAATAGAAAAATAGAATTACGGGAATAGTAAACAGGGTGTAGTATAATCCAAGTTTAAATCTACTATCATTGATACCAAGAGATGTGATACAAATGAAACGGTTAACCCGATTATTGCGCATAGCATTTATAATATTTTCAGTACCTCTTGATAAAATGGTTGTCTTAATAAAAAACCTTTTATGCCCTAGAGCAGAAAGAACAGCATCTTGTCCATTAAAGTAACTTTCGATACTTTCAAGTTTCAGTACATCCCCTTTTACGATTCTTAAATTGGGATCATCGATTTTTAACTTTCCGGGTTTTCGAACTACAGCTGTAATTTCATGTCCTTGGGAGAGCCCTTGTTCAATCAATTTCCGACCCGTTTTGCCTGTTCCGCCGATTATTAGGAGTTTCATAACTGTGAGCTTTACTGAATAAAACTCTTAAAAGATAATGTAAAGCCAAATTCTTATTAACCGAACTGTTAATAAATAGGGATGAATTGGTTTTAAAAATTGTAGCCAACAGAGCGCTAAACGCAGTTCTGTTTTGAGAATGAAAAGATAATGAATTCCGTAACAATGATTTGAGAAGTGGACTTCGATATACTCTCAAATCATTGGTTGGCAATTAGCTTCGCATTAGC
>JABDKX010000063.1 GCA_013001975.1 Saprospiraceae bacterium
CATTAAATCGAATGTAAGGGGCATAAAAGGTATCGATGCCTCCAAAAAACTTTTGAAATGAATTGCGAAAATGAAAATCAGTAAATCCTTGGAGAGGAGATGATATTAATCTGTGAGACATTCAATTTAATAAACTATGTTTAGTATTAATTAGGGCAAGCAATAGAAGTACCAACCAACGCACCACTATTATCTGGTGTATACCTCCAACAGGTTCCATCTGGGGATGTCATAATTACACCATTGGTAATGTTTTCTATATAAATATCGCCTTCTGCAATATGTAGTTGAGATTTTGGTAAATCAGTTAAAATACCAAGCCTTCCATATCCATCGATTCGTAATCGTTCTTCTCGAGAAGTTTCTCCTGGTGACGTAGTACTGAAAGTTATTTCACTTGGAAAACTTACTGTAGATGGTTCAGGGCCAGCCCAAAATTCAATAGAAGTTGAAAACCGATAAATACCATCAATATATTGTGCTGATAATAAGCCAAGCGTTCTGTCTCCTTCACTAACATCTGTAGGCATATCTAACGTGCCTCTTGATCGTTGACCTTCAAATAAGGGAGAAGTGGACCATTGATCTGAAGCATTAACTAAGGAAGCATAAGTATGTGCATTAGAATTGATCTGTTCATTTTGGATAGATAATTCCCTTGATGAAGTGCCATCTCCAACTATTTCTATTTTTTGCGCATTGATTACAGTTGTTGTCATAACAGCAATTGCAATTGGAAACACGAAAATTATTTGCTTCTTCATAATGAATAATTTTTT
The DNA here is from genome assembly GCA_013001975.1 of Saprospiraceae bacterium. Taxonomy (GTDB): domain Bacteria; phylum Bacteroidota; class Bacteroidia; order Chitinophagales; family Saprospiraceae; genus RFSX01. The sequence goes on from JABDKX010000063.1 coordinate 780, forward strand.
TATAAATAATATTCAAAGGATTACTAAAGGTACAAATAATAGTAGATTGAATCTTCGTAATTAAGCGCCTTATTGCTGGCTTAAAATATTTACCGTAAAGTATTAGAAAAATTAATCCTATACATAACGAACAGGTCTGTTTACCTTTTGTGGTTTTTTAATACTATATGATGATTGAGTAAATATAAAATTAAATACCTGACGGTTTCTGAATTGTATTTATGTTACCTAAAACATATAATGTAATGTGAAAAGCAAAATTAATTGGTTTTAAATATTGTTAAAAAGGAATTGAGAATGCTCAGTTCCTTTTTTTAATTTTAAAAAACTCTATATTAAAATTAAACAGTTTGCCTTGGTGTCTTTCTTATATTTTTTTTTTAAAATTCAAGTTTGTTCTTGGTTTTATTAAATGAGAATGTAACCTTTATAATTACTAACTTTCATTTTAAATTAAAAAAGATCTCATCATGATTAAATTTCTCAGCATTGTTACACTATCTTATTTCTTACATACAGTTTCTTTAGCCCAAAATTCGACTATTCATTTGGCAGAAGAAAATGGCGATGGTATTTTAATACTGGAAGCTGATATCAATGATGTTCAAGAAGACGATAACCCAAGAATTGAATTTACCCATGATGGTGGATATCAAAACAGTGCTATTGGATTAAACATATTTGAGAATGGAGACGACAATGGATTGTTTTTTGCGAATAATACCAGTGCTAGAGGAGGGATGTTTTTTGCAACCAATAACGAACCAACAGGTTGGTCAAATTCCTTAATTCGAATGACAATTACCACTACCGGAGAAGTAGGCGTCGGCACAACAAATCCTCAAGAAAAGTTACAAGTTTCAAATGGAAATGTCTATATCGAGGATATCAATAATGGCGTCATTATGAGAGCACCCAACGGAAACTGTTTCCTTTACAAGCCAGATAATACAGGACAATTAGTATCTACTGCTATCACTTGTCCAAATTAATGGTGGTAAGAATATAGGTGTAAAGAAGATTGTTTAATGGCATTTTGAGTGTCATAATAGAAACGCACCGCATCAGATTACATTGAAATTTATTATAAGAATAAAAAATCATTATGAGCGAAGCCAGAATTCGAGGATACATCAATGAAGCAACAGGAAAGTTAGACAGAGGATCATCTGTTGACTTTATTACCAATTGGTTGAAAGGACTCAGTGTGTCTAAGTCAAAAACGAAAAGAGTCATTGAAGAAGCATTAAATAACATAAATTATAAGTATAGTTATTCTATTAAGCAACACTTGCTTAACGGAACCTTAGATGATAACTTTGATAAATTCAAACACCTCAATAAAGATGTTTATAATCAGATAAAGGATAAGCAGTTGGATTATATCAATTATGATATTGATGTAATTATCTTATCTCTTGTCATTGCAAAAACAAAGGATGAAAAAATTGTAGAGGCTGTTGGGACATCCTTTAGAACGAAAAAAGAAATCTTTGAAAGCATAGATGCAGAACGAAAGAAAATTGTTAAAAAAGCCAAAGGTGAACGGATGGGATATTTTGTTGCAGGATTGATTGGGGTTGTCCTTGGAATTGTAATATTATTCGTTCTAGAAGGGAGAACTAAAGGAAGATTATTGCCCCTGATCTTAGGAATTGGTGCCTTAGGCAAAGGCATAACAATTGACCCTCACAGTATTTATAAAAATTTGAAATAAACAGACTATCTTACATTAATGATGAGCTTTTATAACTTTCAAGATTTTATAACAAGTTTAATTTGAAATAATTATGACAAGGAATTCCCCTTTTTTCTTCTTACTCTTGATTAATAATTTTTGTTTTGCACAATCTCAAGAATTAACAACTGAAAGCAATATTGACTTCTACATCCATGAAGAAGTCACGAACGCAGATGGTGAAGTAGAAAAGCAAATCATAGCACTGTGGCAAAACTATATTTCTGATGGCAACTTTCAAGATCCAAAGTCACCTTATTGGTCATTCGAAAACATGAAGATACCTGATGAAAACTTTTGGGCAATTGGCATGGACGGCTTGAATGAAAAAGAATACAAAGTTCAATGCAAGGTCATAGGAATATTCAAAGTTAAAAATGATTTTTGGTCTCTGATCAGCTCTTTTTCACATGTTGATGATAAAGGAGAGGCTCATTTAGATGTTATCTCGGCTGTTTATGCAAAAGAAATAAATGGCAATTATTTATTAATCAGCAGTGCAGAATACTTGAAAAATGAATTTGCTCACTACAAGGTTGGTGATATAAATTATTATGTTCATCCTAACCATGCCTTCAGAATGGAAGAAGCTGAACAAATGAATGCATACAATTTAAAGCTCTCAGAAGAGTTTGGTTTTGATCCTCTCAAATTTGATTATTTCGTAGCCAGTAATGCACGGGATATTGCAAGAACTTGGGGCTATGAATATATGAATCGCATGTACAACCCCAGTGGTAAAGGGGGCATCGCAAGTTGGCGAAATATGGTGATTTATTCTGGGAATAATTCTTCCTATTTTCCGTATGAATTGGTCCATCTCTATACGTATCATATTGTGCCAAAAGATCCACACTTTTGGGTGGGAGAGGGTATTGCTACCTTTTACGCAGGAACGTCCACATATTCTTTTGAAGAGCATATGCTAAAGCTAAAAGAGTTCCTGAAAAATAATCCAGATTATGATTTATCTGACATTACTAAGCTTAATAAATCGATTCCTAACGGTGAACATAAATCAGACTTACGCTATGTCATTGGAGGATTACTGATGAAAAATATTTATGAAAAGGAAGGTGTTAACGGTTTGATAGAATCTCTTAAATATGGAACGACTGATGATGATTTGTTTCAGCTTTTGGAAGATAAACTTGGTGTGACTAGAAAAAGTTTTGATGCTTATGTGAAGGCGGAGGTAAAAAAATACATTGCAAATGTTTATTAATTATTAATTGAAAACACTTTCCAAGGTACGCCATTCGTTATTAACCCAAACACATAATTGAAGAAGATAAACCTTGACAGTAAACTACTTTTTAAATCCTCCCTCACCTTACTCGGTTTATTTATTTTTTATTTAAATGTGTCTCTATTTTACTCTCCTGATTTCCAAAAGTGTGACACAACCCACGCTGTTTACAATGAAGATGTGTATTATCAACTTCAACACTTAAAAACACAACTGCATAATGGTGCTGGGCGTGACATGCAAAATTTATATCCAGAAGGATTCGTTTTTTTAAATGTACTTTATGGATTAACATGGGCTGATTTTATATCATCAATTCCTCATGCGTCGCCTTTGTTTTTGGAGGGCATACATGAGGTTTCTTGGGCTTTAGAAGAAGTATCCAGTCCTTATGCCAAAAGTATCTTTGACGAAAATCTACTTCTACAGTATGGCGCATTTTATAGAGGTTGGACTAATTATTTACTTGGAAAAAAAATCGAGCTACAACTGGAAGCATACAGAGATTCAATCGAGATCTCAATATTCAAATCTAATTGTCAAGAAATAAGTAATGTGCTTCAAAAAATAAAAAGTCCATTTTTAGAAACATATTCCAATCAAAAATGGCCAGCTGACGGCATCATAGCCGTTTCATCTCTTAGTTTGCATGATCATGTTTTTAATGACAATACATACGATCAGCAACTTTCAGGATGGTTGACGAAAGTACAGTTAAATTTTGATCCGAAAACGGGGTTAATTCCTCATTATATAAATGGAAGAAATGATGAGATTATAGAAGGTGCGAGAGGAAGTTCTCAAAGTCTGTTATTACTATTTCTAAATGAAATTGACACATCTTTTGCTCAGGAACAATTCTTAAAATATAAATTACAGTTTTTGGATTCTCGATTAGGATTACCAGGAATTAGAGAATACCCTTTGAATCAAGTTGGAAGATCCGATATAGATTCAGGACCTGTCATTTGGGGAATTGGGGGTGCAAGCTCAATTGTTGGACAAAGAACTATGGGGACTTTCAAACATTGGAACGAATATGTAGGCCTGCGAAATTGTATTGAATCTTTTGGCATGGGAATAAAGAGCGGAAGTAAAAAGAAATATTTATTTGGTCATTTGCCAATTGCAGATGCCTTTATAGCTTGGAGTAATGTTGTTGAAAATAGAGAATGCATACTCATTAAAAGTAACACATGGCGTTTGAAATTTCAATTGTTATCGTTAATATTGATTGTTATCTTAATTACGCTCTTTTTTAAATTTTGACTTTTAGTCTTATCAAATGAAAAAACGAAATCCAAAAGTTACGATCCATATGGTTTCAAGTCTTGATGGCTTTATTGCTAAAAAAGATGATACCGTTGATTGGCTTAAATCAGTTGATACTTATGAGAATGGAATAACATTAACAGCAGAGGAGATTGATTTATATGTTAAGAACATCGACTGCTATGTTATGGGTTCTAAAACATATGAGACAGCATTGAGATTAGGATGGCCATATGGAAATAAGCCAGTTTTCGTTATATCTCATCGTGACTTGGCTTCAGAAAAAGACAGCGTTAGTTTTTATAACGGTGATTTATCAAAACTCATCAATCAGATTTTAAAACCTAAATATGATAACATTTGGGTTGTTGGAGGTGCTGTGCTTACCAAACAAATAATTAATTTGAAATTAGCTGACATTCTTATCAGATCCATAATGCCAATTATTATTGGTGAGGGTACTTTATTTTTTGACTTTATTGGAGAAGAATATAAATTGCATTTGCAAGATGTTAAAGCTTATAATGATGGCATGGTTGAATTAACATATACTTTTAAGCATGATTAAATCAAATGACAATAAAGTTCAAAACTTTTTAACTGAGCTGTCACTTAGCGACCCACAATTGTATAATGTTATTTTAAAGGCTAGGAATTTGGTTTTCAGCACGTATTCAAATGTTTCAGAAAAATTAATGTACGGAGGTATAATCTTTTCCCACGGAGATGAAATGTTCTCTGGCTTATTCGCTTATAAGCACCATGTTTCATTGGAATTTTCAAATGGGTATTTGTTTGACGATCCTAAGGGGAATTTGGAAGGAAAGGGCAAATATCGAAGACATTTAAAACTAAAAACGACAGAAGAAATCGAGATCAAGGAAGTTGTTTTTTACCTTAATCAAATATAATTCAATTAGCTGTTTTCATTTAAATAGCAAGATTTGCATTAAAATAAAAATTATGTATTATTACTAATGTAACTTGAGAATAAAACTAAAACCCAATATTATGAAATACACAATATCGAATGTCATTAACAAGCCATTAGCACTTTGCCATAAAACCATTACGGATCATGAAGCTGCCAAACATTGGATGGAAGGATTGCAACGCATCGAACATGTTTCAGGAAATCCGGGTGAAGAAGGCGCTAAGAGTGATATATATTTTCTTCATAAGAATAAAGAATTGATTATAAAAGAGACAATTCTTGAGCAGAACTTACCTAGACAAATTAAGTTTGCATATGATAGCCCCATGGGCAGTAATGTTGTTGAATTAAAATTTGAAGAAATTTCCGAAAATCAAGTTAAACAAACAAATACTACGGAGATGAAAATGAAAGGTTTTATGAAAATTTTAGGTCCTCTTTTCAAAGGGATGATGAAAAAACAATCTTATATTTATCTGAATGGTTTTAAAGACTATGTTGAGAGTTTAGATTAATCATGAATTTAAGTTTTGACTACTAAACAATATTTGAAGTAAATTAATTTAGAAATGATTTAATCCATGGTTTACCTTTCTAAAAACTTAAAATATGCTTTTTTTATACTTTGTCTTTTTGTTGTCAATATAAATTGCAGCGATGAAGAAGAAGTAGTTAATGCCTGTCCAAGTTGTGAACTCGAACCTATGGTTGGTCCATGCAATGCAGCTTTCCCTAAATATTACTTTGATAAGGAAGAAAAAAAATGTAAGCAATTTACTTGGGGAGGCTGTGCAGGTGTTGTGCCTTTTGACACTTTGGAAGAATGCGAACTTTGTGATTGTCAATAAGCAATAAATCTATTTTATGAAAAAGCTAGTGAATGTTGAAACAGACAGAGATGTCAATGAATTTATTGAAGCGATTCCTAATAAGAAAAGAAAGGCTGATAGTAAAA
>JABDKX010000068.1 GCA_013001975.1 Saprospiraceae bacterium
TTACCTTTAAAATTAGACGATTTGTTAATAAATCAGTTTTTTGTAACCAATGAAACCTTGTATATTTACACGGACGGAAAGCTACGTCAATTTCAACTAAAAACTAGATAACTTATGCATGTAGCTGTTGCAGGAAACATAGGCGCAGGTAAAACTACTTTAACCAAACTTTTAGCAAAACATTACAAATGGGAAGCACAACTTGAAGATGTTGTGGACAATCCATATTTAGACGATTTTTATAACCAAATGGAACGTTGGAGTTTTAATCTTCAGGTTTATTTTTTAAACAGTAGATTTCGTCAAATAAGCCAAATAAGAAATAGCGGAAAGGACATTATCCAAGATAGGACCATTTACGAAGATGCTCATATTTTTGCGCCCAACTTACATGCAATGGGTCTTATGACCAATAGAGATTTTGAAAATTATTCGTCCTTATTTGATCTTATGGAGTCTTTTGTAAAAGGTCCAGATTTATTGATCTATTTACGCAGTTCTATTCCTAATTTGGTGGCTCAAATTCATAAGCGAGGGCGAGATTATGAAAATACAATAAGTATTGATTATTTGAGTCGCTTAAACGAACGCTATGAAGCCTGGATTCATGGTTATGACAAAGGAAATCTATTGATCATTGATGTAGATGCATTAGATTTTGTAGATAATCCAGAAGATCTTGGAGGTATCATTAACAGAATTGATGCTGAGATCAATGGGTTATTTTAGCCGCTTAGGAAATAAACCCTAATGTTTTAGCATGATGGCTACCGGTTGCTGTATCCTTAATAATTAAAACAGGAATTTCATTAAAATCTTTAAACATTTGCTCAATTCTTCGCATTTTGCGCTGATGCTCCACACTCCTTAAATAAATAGCCGATATTCGATTGGGAAAATCATTGACAATTTCCAAATATATATCCGCATCTCGTTCGCCACAGTCACCAATTAATATAAAATTTAAATGAGGGTAGCTTTTTAAAATATTCCTGATCTCGTGATATTTGTGCTCCACTTCAGACTTTGGGGTTCTATCAAATGGTGTTCTAAAATCTCTTAAGAGTATAGGTCCATCTGGAAAATCGTTTGATGTTAAGAAATACTCCAAATATCTATATAGATTCCACGGACTATTACTTACGTAAAAAATAGGGTTGGCTTCCTTTAAGGAATTTCCTAAATGGAGTGAACGATAAAATTCTGAAGAGCCTTCTAATGCAAGTCGTTTTTCGGGAGTTTTAAAAAATGTATTGACTACAACCTTCCATTTTAGTCTAGAAGTTACTCCTGTATGCAAAATAGTATCATCAATATCACTTATTACTCCAAAAGAAACATTTTGGGCAGGCACTAGCATTTTACCATGGAAGCTGTTGTTATGCTGTATGGGTTCGTGCATTAGCTTTTTGGCAAATGAAATAGTATAATGCAACCAGCCTTCATCATCAAGATCTGTTATCTTAAACGCAGCTGTTTCATCTAACAAATAATACCCTTCTAAATCTGTTTTTAAAGCATACGTATGTTCATGATCAATTGAAAGAGTTAAGCTCACATCCTTTATTTCATCAGTTTCAAATCGCTTCCAAGAATTGCGCAATATATTAAACCAACTTTTATGTTTTAAATCAATATCCTCATCTTCAATTGCACGACCTCTCATATACAAATGGTTCTTAGTACCATAAGTTTTGAAACAAATAATTTGAAGCGGGTCTTTTCTAAACATAGGATTCTGTCAATCTCAAAAATACAAATAAAAAAACCACGTCAATTGACGTGGTTCTTTATATTTATTAAAAAATCCTTACGACTTTTTTACTTCCTTAATGACTTCTTTTACAACCGTCTTGCCATCCTCAGATCCTGATGTAGAAGCTTTATAAGCCTCTAGCTTTTCATTCACTTCTTCTTCAGAACCTTCAATGATATCTTCAGTCACTACTGTTTCACCGTTTTCAGTGGTTGTTTTTGTAACTACGGCTTTAACTGTTCCGTCTTCATTTGACTCTGCTTTGATATCTACACTAACCTCTTTCATGGTTTGAGTTATTACTTCATTGTTATCATTAGCAGCGTACGCTGAAGCAGCATCCGCAGAAATTGCAATACTTGGTGCAATTACTAATGCCACGACAGACATTAACTTAAGTAATATATTTAATGATGGGCCGGAAGTATCTTTAAATGGATCTCCAACAGTATCACCAACAACAGCAGCTTTATGCGCATCAGTCCCTTTTCTACCATCAGATTCAATCATCTTCTTGGCATTATCCCATGCACCACCTGCATTAGATTGAAAAATAGCCATTAATACACCACAAGTGGTTACGCCTGCTAATAGTCCTCCTAACATTTCTGCCCCTCCTATAAATCCAACAGCCACTGGTACAGCAATTGCCAATAATCCAGGAAGTACCATCTCTTTAATAGATGCTTTCGTAGATATTGCTACACATTTATCGTATTCAGCAACACCATCTGCTTCATCAAAAATCTTGCGTTGAGCATCTGTAGCCTTAGACATGTCAGAATCCACTGCGC
>JABDKX010000005.1 GCA_013001975.1 Saprospiraceae bacterium
ATACGTTATCTATAATTGCATTGATGAACAAAAGGATGCAGCGCGCAGGAGTAGCCCATATAAACAGGAAATCGATAAAACTTTAAAATAGGGTGGAGCCTGAAATTTTATTAAACGTAAATCAAACAAAAACAACTTGCTGTTTATTTAATGTCTTAAAACTCATCAAATAATTTTTGTTTGGTTAAGTTACAGGAAAAATTTCATATAGTTCCGTATATAAACGAATAATAACGCTTAAGTTTAGAAAAAATAGTTAAACTGAAACTGTGGATAAAATGGCCTTAGTTATTTTAGTTAAATTCGATAAAAAAAGCGTTAAGAACAATGGCATGTTTGAGCGCAGCGAGTTTGCGCTTGTTTAGTTTTTTTTATTGAATTTAGCGTTAAGAAATAAGTACAGCCTTGACTTTTTTTGATTCGTTTTTTGTGTCAAGACAAAAATATGAATGCCCTCGCGGCGAGCGAAAAAAGATGTAATAAAATAGTAAATTGAATAAACATAAAATGCAACAACTATAGATAACAAAAGATATCAGATCATGCCAGCTGTCGCTAGGCACGCTCGATATCAAGACCGTTGGCAGCAACAAAATGAAAAAAAACAATGAATAAAATACAACAAATAATAATTGCTCTTGTAATTCTGATTACTTGGAGTTGCAACAATCCATCTAAAGTCAATAGTGAAACTGAGCAGAATGAAGCACATAAGATAGAAATTGTTACTAAAACATTTTCTGTAAACCTTGAAGGTGATAAACCAGAAAAAGACACGATAAATATGATTCAATCAATGGTAATTGATGAAGGCGGAAAAGAAATTGCAAATAGGTATTATAACTTAGATGGCTCTGTTAGTTGGTCGGATGAATACGATTATGATGAAAATGAAAATAAAATAGGTTCGAGATATTTCGAAAGTGATGGTAATCAGACAACCTATTACGAGTACGATTTAGATTCTTTGGGAAGAAGAATAGCATATAGAGCAAAAGATGTAAATACAGATACGCTGTTATATGATGGAGCATCTCAATATTTATACAATGGAAAAATAAGAAGAGATGGATATTTCAACAAGACAGGGGAATTCAAATATAATTTCGAATATCAATTCGATGAAGATGGAAAAGAAATCGGGTATATTTATATTGATTTAAGGAGTGGCGAGAAATATCCATCAAAATACAGATACACCAAATTCAATGACAAAGACAAATGGGTGGAAAGGGAAATTGTCGAAAATGAAAAAGTTAAGAGTATAGAAGTTAGAGAGTTTAAAGAAATAGAATAAATGCTGCAGCCAACAATGTACATGACGATCATGTCGGCTAATCGCCGCCACGCCGCATGTACTAAACGTTATAGGGCATAAATATAAAATGAGGGAGATATTTAAAGAAGAAACCGAATTTAAAGATGTGATACTGAATTTAAAAGAATCGCAGAGATACTTTAATGATTATTACAAACCTGAGATAGACAAAACAATACAAATATTACAACAAAACAGCCCAAGTGAAATGGTAGCAAATAATGGGATCAATCATTTCTCAATATGTAAATCATTAGATGAATTTTCTACAAGGAAGTCTTATTATAAAATTTTACAGAATAAGGCTAATTATGAAAATATATTAAAATCAAAATTACTCAGAAAAATTGCTCGAATAGTAAATAAAGAACATCTCTTATGGGGTATTGGTCATCCATTCTCATATCAAAAAGAAAATTTCATAATTTATCAAGGAGAAATAAAACCCGATGAAATTATAGCCAAATTTAATTTTCAAAATAATTTAATCCCTCACATCTGGAGAGATATTAAAGTCTATCGCGAGAAAGGAGTTATAGACATAGAGACAGGGGAAGGAATAATTGGAACAGTAATATTAGATGATCAGGAGAACGTCTTAATTAAGAAAAATTGGGAATATTCACTAATAGATAAAGATGGAAAACGCATATTCAAAGTACTATGCGGAAGCATAGGACTGTATGAAATTAAAATAGATTTAACGATGAAGGAAATTAATAGGCTAAATCTTGAAGGTTTGGCATTTCTTGATTCTCTATATCATGACATTAATAGAAATCCGACAAAATATAATGAAAGAATTATAAATAACGCCCTATAACATTGTGGATGCCACAATCTCGGCTAACGCCTTTGACTGATGCATCCACACGAGACGTTATGACGCATAAAAATTAAAAATTTGAAATACCAATTAACATATCTGTTTTTTTTATTTCTTTCTAGCATTAGTTATTCACAAGTGAGTGACTTGCCTATATCAAAGAATTATATCTGGTTCGAAAATGGTAGATATGAAAAAGGTGATACTATATCAAAAAAGAAATATTGGAGAGATAATAAACTTAAAATAGAGTATAAAAATAATGGAGTAGACTTAATCCGATTCGAATATTTTAGAAATGGTAAATTGAAATGTAAAACTGAAATAACTCAAGACTTTGGAATTGACACCACATCAGTTTTTAATCCTAAAACTAACAAAGAAGAAATTGTAATTTATAAAACTCTTATTGATAGAGGAAATGGAAATCACGAAGAATATAATCCATTTGGAAAACTAAAATGCAAAGGAAAAAGTTTAAATAGTATGAAAGTTGGCGAATGGGTGGAGTATGATATTAACGGAAACAAAATAATTGCAAACTATAATAATAAGGGTGAAATTGAAGGTAAATATTTTGAATACTATTATAACCGCCTAGCAAACGAATTTAAAATAAAGGTTGAAGGACAATTTAAGATTGTTGAATATAAAGTTAATGGGGTCAAATATTTTGAATCAAGAAGAACTGGGAATTGGAAATACTTTTCTAAAGAAGGGCTCTTAATTGAGGAATCAAAATATATAAATTGAATGAACTACGCGTCATAACAATGTGTGATCACAGAATGCTTCCTTTAGTCGCACTCTGGATACACTAAGCGTTACACTCAAGCAAAATTGCAATGAATATTTGTTTCCTAATAAAGAAACTGTTATCTTAGTTTAAAATAGGGGTTTGATTAAATTTAAAGTAAAATTTCTTAATGAAGCGACGGAGTTTATAAATAATCTAGAGGAAAAAGTTAGAGTTAAAGTTTTATACAATATTAAGAAGTCGCAAATTATATCTGACAAAAATCTATTTAAGAAATTAAACAAAGAGATTTGGGAATTCCG
>JABDKX010000013.1 GCA_013001975.1 Saprospiraceae bacterium
ATGAGAGTTGAGCTGGATGCTTTAAAAAAGGAATTAGCGGATTCTAAGAGAGATTAAGTAAAAACAATATTATAAATGAATGAGCCAATTTTATTTTGAAGTTGGCTTCTTTTATCACTTCGTTACTCAGAAACATTTCTAATAACTGTATATGTTGACTTTAACTCGTCTTCTTGAATGACATTTTTATGTTCGATTTTTGTCGGCGTTTTTATCTCTGTATAATCACAACCATAACCGGAAGTTGATGTACATGAAGTAAACGTTGATACTGATGCTATAACGCCGAAAACAATTAATTTACTCGCTACTTTTTTCATGATCTTTTAATTTAGAAGGTAATCAATTGTAGAACTAACACTTATAAGCAATTTTTGTTTTGGTGATTTGGGTGTATTAACGAGCTGGAAAATCAGTTTGGTATCTTGTCTTTATAAATTTTCATATTATAATTAATATTTTAAATCAGCGCGAGTCAGTAAAATAGATACTTCAAGATCATTTTTTTGACATATTGCTTAAAATATTAATATATTTGTTACTGATAAATAATTAGATACACATTATAATTATTTGTTATACCAACCTTTGATAAGCAGATCGCTTATATATTCCTATTTATACTAAAAAAATACGCTATACGTAAGTGATTTACTTACAGATATTTATAGATGTAAAATATATTTCATATTTAAGTGAAAAATATTGGGTTAAAGTGGGAAAAAGTGGAAAGTTAGTTTACTTTTGACCTGTCGACCGAACGAAAAGAATGATATGTACCAGCTAACTGGAGAGTACGAGTGCAAGATTGATGCAAAAGGACGCATCAAAATGCCTGCAGGTTTAATCCGGCAGATCAGTTCTGATGGTACATATGAATTCATGGTCAACAGAGGATTTGAGAATCACTTGATGCTCTATCCGAAAGATGTATGGGACAAAAAGACGAAGGAATTAAACCAACTCAACATCTACATTAAAAAAAATAGGGAAGCCGTAAGATATTTTTATCGAGGTGCCACCAAAATAATAGGTGATGCTTCTGATCGGATCTTGTTGCCTAAAAGCTTAATCGAATACGCAGGTATTCAGAAACAGGTCGTGCTTTTTGCATATCAAGATCAGATAGAAATATGGGCGAAAGATGCTTATGCTCAAATGTTAAACGCTGAGCCTGACAGTTTTTCTGAATTAGCTGAAGAAGTTTTTGGAGGAGGACATCAAGGATCAGATAATGAGTGAGTATCATGAGCCAGTTCTGCTAAAGGAATCTATCGATAGATTAATTACTAATACAAAAGGTACTTATGTCGATGTCACCTTTGGAGGCGGCGGTCATTCAAAAGAGATTTTAAATCGATTGGATTCCGAAGGGAAATTAATCGTTTTTGATCAAGATAATGAAGCGCAGGAAAATTTGATTAACGATGAGAGAATTTTTTTTATCGATTCAAACTTCAGGCATATTTATCGTTTTTGGAAATGGCTTAATATTGACTTAGTCGATGGCATATTAGCTGACTTAGGAGTTTCTTCACATCAATTTGATGTTGATTACAGAGGATTTTCTTATCGGTTTGATGCGCCACTTGATATGAGGATGAATGAAGATTCTTCCTTAACAGCTGAAAAAGTTTTGATGACTTACGACGCAATCCAATTGCAAGATGTGTTTTCACGATATGGCGAAGTAAGAAATTCCAGAAAGTTAGCACAAGAAGTTGTGAAGCTGAAAAAATCTGGACGAATGTTATCAACAAGTCAGGACTTGAATTTGCTTTTAGATAGCTTATATGTTGGAGACAAAATGAAATATTATTCTCAAGTATATCAAGCTTTAAGAATAGAGGTAAATGATGAGATGAGTGCTTTAGGTGAAATGTTGACAGGAGGATTAAAAATTTTGAAGCCAGGCGGAAAGTTTGTTGTGATAAGTTATCACTCACTTGAAGATCGAATGGTTAAGAAATTCATGAAGTCTGGAAATATTGAAGGAAAAATAATAAAAGACGCATACGGAAGAGTATTGTCTGATATCAAAATGGAGAAGAAAATAATTCTTCCCTCTGAGGAAGAACAAAATATAAATGTGAGATCTCGGAGTGCGAAGATGAGAGTAGGAGAGAAGCTATAAATAATTTAACTGTTATGCGAAATGTTTCGAAACATGTAGGGTTTGTTTTACTTCTTGCTTTATTAGCCATGTTGTATATCGCAAACGCACACAAGGGTGAAAGAAAATTGAGAAGAATAGCAAAATTGAAAAAGGAAGTTGAAAGTGCGAAATCTGACTATCAGGAAATAAAAAGTAGTAATACATATAGTACTACAGAATCCCAATTAAAGAAAAAGCTTGAATCCCAAGGGCTTAAGATTAATTCTGAAGCACCGATTTTAATTGATTCAGAAAACTGATTTGTAACATGCAGATGGATAGAAAAAGTGAATTGCTTTTAAGAGTCTATGTAGTATTCTTTGCATTCGCACTGTTTGCAGCAGTTATAATGTGTAAAGTGGTAAAGATCACTTTAGTGGAAGGAGATAAATGGCGAGAGCTTGGTGGTCGTAATGTGAAGTGGGTAGATGTGAAAGGTGAAAGAGGAAATATTTATGACCAACATGGCAACTTACTGGCTACTTCACTTCCGTACTTTGACATATATGTTGACTTAGTTACCAGTCCTGATCGGTTGTTTGATGAGAACATTAACGCATTGAGTAGAAAATTATCTCAGGTATCTTCTAAATCTGCAGCAGCTTGGAAAAGCGAACTTGTAAATGGTAGAAAGAAAGGCAAAAAGTACTACCCATTATTTAGAAATGCAACTAAAGATAAAAGAGACTTACTTAAGACTTTTCCAATTTTTAATAAAGGAAAACATAAGGGAGGTCTACAGTGGGAAGAAAAGCGAACACGAGAAAAGCCATATAAACTTTTAGCTTCTCGAACTATTGGCTTGGATAGAGAAAATGCTTCTAAAATTGGACTTGAACGAACTTATGATGCCATCTTGGAAGGGGAAAAACAAAAACGATTGTTGCGAAGATTTCCGGGAGGTGATTGGTTGCCGGTTTTTGATCCAGGTGAGACCAATCAGAAGAAAGGTGGTGATGTTGTGACAACCTTAGATATGCACATTCAGGATATTGTACACCACGAATTGCTTGAAGCTTGTGAAGCTTATGCTGCTCAAGGAGGGACTGCAGTAGTCATGGAAGTTGAAACGGGAGCTATTAAGGCGATGGCAAATCTGAAGCGACTCAAAAGTGGAAATTATAATGAAGAATATAATTATGCAGTTGGACGGTTGAGTGAACCTGGATCGACATTCAAATTGATTTCTTCCTTGGCGATGATTGAAGATAAAAAATTGGATATCACAAAACAGATTGCGCTTAATAAGGGAAAGAAGAAATTCTATAATCATTGGATGAGAGATTCAGAACGTCACAATTTGGAAATTGCAACTTTTAAACATGCATTCGAGATTTCTTCAAATGTAGGTATGGCCAATGCCGCTTATTCGCTTTATGGAAGATCGCGAAGTCAGTGGGTTGAGTTTTATGAAGCATTGAATAATCTTGGTGTTATGGAGCCGACGGGAATTGAAATAGCAGGTGAATTAAAACCTTATTTCAAAAACCCGAGTAATAAAAAAGTTGAGCCAAATAAAAAATGGTCAGGAACAACAGTGCCTTGGATGGCGCATGGATATGAACTTGAAATGACGCCATTGCAAATATTGAATGTCTATAATGCAGTAGCGAACGATGGAAGAATGATGAAGCCATATTTGACTAAGGAGTTGATTTTTTCTGATGGCACAAGTAAAAAAATAGCACCTAGGGTGTTAAAACAAAAAATAGCAAGCGAAGAAGCCATAAAAAAAGCTCAAGAAATGCTTGAAGGTGTTGCCGAAAGAGGTACCGCTAAAAGATTGAAAGTAACAAATACAAGTTTTGCTGGAAAGACAGGAACAACAAGATTGAATTATTGGGGAGGGAACGATAAAAAAGAATATAACGCATCGTTCGCAGGTTATTTTCCTGCTGACAATCCAAAGTACTCAGTTATGGTAGTTATTTATAAGCCTGAAGGAGCTTATTATGGTTCAACAGTCGCTGGTCCAGTTTTTCAAGATATCGTTCAACGTGTTTCAGGTCTTGGAAATCGAAATCTTCCAGAATTTGTTGAAGGAAGAAAAGTTGTGAAAGCACATTCTGGATACAATGCTGACTATAAAAAACTTTTAGAATTTGTTGGACTTGATTACAGTGATGAAAGCAAAGGAAATTGGGTGCATATGAAACCAGATTCAGATGTCGTAACGATTGAAAAGCGAACTATTAAAAAAACTGTTGTGCCAGATGTAAAAGGTATGGGTTTGAGAGACGCAGTATACGTATTAGAAAGTTTAGGACTACAAGTTGATGTCCTTGGAGTTGGCCAAGTTTATAAACAATCTATGAAACCTGGTACAGCGATAGATAAAAAGTCAATTACAATACATTTAAAATAAAATTTATCAAAAGTGATAAATAGTTGATTTGAAACGACTGGATGAAATATTAAAACGCAGTTACGTCAAAAATAAATTTGACCAATGGTCAGATGTGGTTTATGACATCACCATCGACTCTAGAAAAGTGAAAGAAAAATCGCTTTTCATTGCTTATAAAGGATATGCCCTCAATGGACATGAATTTATCAAGCAAGCTATAGAGAATGGAGCAACTACGATTTTATTAGAAGACGAAAATTATATAAATGACAGCAATATCAACTTTATTTTAGTAAACAATGCTAAAATATTGTTGGGGGAAATTGCAAGTGCATTTTATGATAACCCTTCTTCATCACTTAAAGTTGTTGGAATTACAGGCACCAACGGAAAAACAACAGTAGCCAGTTTGCTACATAATCTGTTTTTCAATTTGGGATTTAAAAGTGGTCTGCTTTCAACAATAATTAATAAAGTTGGTGAAAAAGAATTGTCAACTAATTTAACAACACCAGATGCAATAAGCATACAAAAAATGTTTAGGCAAATGGTTGATGAAGGCGTAGAATATGTGTTTATGGAAGTGAGCTCTCATGCTTTAGATCAAGGAAGAGTGAGTAATGTTCAATTTGATATCGCAGTATTTACTAATATTTCAAGAGATCATTTGGATTACCATGATACCTTTTTGGATTATATAAATGCAAAGAGAAAGTTATTCAATGATTTACCTAAAAGTGCTAAAGCTCTGGTAAATATTGATGATGTAAATGGAAAAATAATGATCCAAAATTCTAAAGCTAACGTAGTTACATATGCTTTACGAAAGCCTGCGGATTTTAAAGTAAAAATATTGTCCAATAGCATTGAAGGATTGCATCTAGTGATGCAAGGGCATGAAGTTTACTTAAAGTTAATAGGTGATTTTAATGCTTACAATGCAATGGCAGTTTACGGTGTAGCAACAATGTTAGGAATCGATGAAATGGAAGTTTTGACTACGCTGAGTAATTTGATTGCCATTGAAGGGAGGATGGATATTGTGAAGAGTGATGTAAAAGGAATAACGGGTGTCATAGATTATGCACATACGCCTGATGCTTTAGAACAAGTGCTTACAACAATTGCAGAACTGAATATTCAAAAAGGAAGAATTATAACAGTTGTTGGGTGTGGAGGAAATCGAGACAAAGGCAAACGACCTTTAATGGGTAAAATTGCTTCACGATTAAGTACAATAACCGTTTTGACATCTGATAATCCACGTGATGAAAATCCAAATGTGATTATAGAAGAAATGATGGAAGGTGTAGAAAAAGAGAACGAAGAAAAAGTAGTAAAAATTGAAAATAGAAAAGAAGCCATAAAGATGGCAGCTTTAATGGCAAAACCAGGAGATATTATTTTAATCGCTGGAAAAGGCCATGAAAAATATCAAGAAATTAAAGGGCAAAAATTGCCTTTCAATGATAAGAAAATATTTAGTGCATTTATGCATTGAGAAGATATATAAGAGTAGGTTCTATTATCATTCTCAGGTTGGTTTTAACAGTTGCAGTAGGAATACTTCGAATAAAGATTTGAAACCCTACTGCAATCTGTTATTTTTTACAAAATAACGATGCTATATTATTTATTTGAATATTTAGATAAACACGATTGGTTTGGTGCCGGCGTGTTTCAATATATAAGTTTTAGATCTGGTCTAGCGGTTATAATGTCATTAGTGATATCTATAATCTTTGGAAAGAAGGTCATAAGTTCTTTGAAAAAATTGCAAGTAGGAGAGTCTGTTAGAGATCTCGGGCTAGCAGGTCAAAACGAAAAGGCTGGTACACCTACAATGGGTGGTGTACTTATAATAATTTCAATTATTGTGCCAACATTATTGTTATGCAAGTTGGATAATATTTACATTATCCTATTAATTGTTACAACATTATGGATCGGTGCTATTGGATTTATTGATGATTATATCAAGGTCTTTAAGAAAGATAAAAAAGGACTGAAAGGTTGGTTTAAAGTTTTTGGTCAAATTGGACTAGGGTTGATTGTTGCTTTTACAATGTTGTTGCATTCTGATATCGTTGTAAGGGTACCATTGGAAGTTGCTAAAGAGAATAATTGGGAAATCACTAAACAGTTTGAAGTGAGTATTCCTCAATTAAATCAAGCACCTGTTACCAAAGAGGTGGCTTACGTGAAAGCACCTATTACCAATATGCCATTTTTGAAAAATAATGAACTTGATTATAGTTTCTTTTTTGGAGACAATAAGGATTTGGTTTGGATCTTTTTTATTCCTTTTCTCATATTTATAATTATTGCGGTTTCTAATGGCGCTAACTTGACCGATGGTCTGGATGGATTGCTTACTGGAATTGCAGCGATTATAGGAGCTGCGTTAGGAATTTTAGCCTATGTCTCAAGTAACGTCATTTTTGCTGATTATTTGAACATAATGTTTTTACCGAATACTGGTGAATTGGTTGTGTTTTCAGCTTGTTTCTTAGGAGCGTGTATCGGATTTTTATGGTACAATTCATATCCAGCTACCGTATTTATGGGTGATACTGGAAGTTTAGCGATTGGCGGAATAATTGCTGTCTTAGCCATCGTCTTAAGAAAAGAACTATTGATTCCTATTTTATGTGGTGTCATTCTAATGGAGACGCTCTCTGTAACATTACAAGTAACATACTTTAAATATACTAAGAAGAAATATGGCGAAGGGAAGAGAATTTTTTTAATGTCTCCTCTTCATCATCATTACCAGAAGAAGGGTTACCATGAAATGAAGATAGTAGTCAGGTTCTGGATAATCGCCATACTACTTGCAATATTTACAATAATAACATTGAAGCTTAGATAAATTTTATGCGTTCAATAACCGTACTCGGTGCTGGTGAAAGTGGAATAGGAGCTGCCTTATTGGCAAAGGCAAAAGGAATTAACGTGTGGGTATCTGATTACGGTAAAATTGAAGAAAAATATAAAAATGAGCTTCTTGAACATAAGATCCCTTTTGAAGAAAAGGGACATAATTTTGACATAATTGACAATACAGAATTAATCGTTAAAAGTCCAGGCATTCCGGAAAAGTCAAATGTTGTGCAACACTTTCGACTAAGGAACAAAAGGATTATTTCAGAAATTGAATTTGCGTTTGAATTTTATTCTGGTAAGATAGCAGCCATTACAGGAAGTAATGGGAAAACTACAACTACAAGTCTAACTTATGAAATTTTAAGAAAATCAAATTTAAAAGTAGGACTGGGAGGGAATATTGGTTATTCTTTCTCGCGGTTGCTGACAAATGACTTGGAATACGATTGGGTAGTATTAGAATTAAGCAGTTTTCAACTTGAAGATCTTTATGATTTTAAAGCTGATATCTCTGTCATTCTAAACATTACTCCCGATCACCTGGACAGATACGATTATGATTTTAATAAGTATGCGAAAGCCAAATGGAAATTGGCAGAACATACAAAAAAGGATGGTTATCTTTTATTAAATAATGATGATCCTACTTTAAAACATTTTGCAATAGAAAACCCAGTAGATGCAAACATAGTTTGGCTATCTGCAAACAATCTCACTGCATTGGTTTCAAAGGAAACCAATCAAAAATTTGAAATTAATTTATTAGGCATTCATAATATTTATAATGCATCAGTAGGAAAAAGCATTGCTGAAATTATTGGTTTAAAACCGCCCGAAATAGCTTCAGGACTTTTAAGTTTTAAATCCATAGAGCACCGTCTTGAAACTGTATCAACTTTTAATGAAGTTCGATATGTCAATGACAGTAAAGCAACCAATGTTGAATCTGCTGAAGTGGCATTAAAATCATTTGAACCTAATATTATATGGATAGCTGGTGGAACAGATAAAGGCAATGATTATACAATTTTAGAAAAATTGGTTTTCGAAAAAGTAGTCGCCATAATTTGTTTGTGTGTGGATGATGAGAAGTTAAGATCAGCATTTGCAAATAGTGAATGTCAGTTTTATACAACACAATCAGTAGATGATGCATTAGAAAAAGCAACGGCGTTTGCCAAACCGGGAGATACTGTTTTATTATCTCCAGCTTGTGCAAGCTTTGACTTATTTGATAATTATATCCATAGAGGAAATGAATTTAAAAACGCTGTACATAAATTGATAAATGAGATCAATTAATAACATATATGATAATTTGAAAGGCGATAAGACCATTTGGTTTCTTATCACCCTTTTAGGTTTATGTTCTCTTTTAGCAGTTTATAGCGCTATTGGCCATAAAGCAAATATTGAAAGAAGTGGTAATACAGAATACTATTTAATCAAGCATGGACTCTTACTAATAGTTGGTATTTCAGCAATGTATTTTGCCTATAGGTTTAATTACATGATATATTCTAAGCTGGCGCCTTTACTATTGATTATTGCTATTCCTTTACTGGCTTATACAGTTTTGTTTGGCCCAGAAATTAACGAAGCAAGAAGGTGGTTTGAAATTCCATTGATTGATCAAAAGTTTCAACCTTCGGATTTAGCAAGATTGGCTCTGGTTATGTTTATAGCAAGATCGATTGCAAAAAAGCAAGATGTTATAAAAGATTTTAAAAGTGCCTTTGTGCCTTTGATTATACCAATTGTGGGTGTTTGTTCATTGATAGCTCCTGCTGACTTAAGTACAGCAGCTTTGTTGTTTGTGACTTGTTTGTTGATGATGATTATAGGAAGGGTGTCAATGAAATATGTTTTATTGCTCGGCTTGATTGGTATTGCAGCACTTTCATTTATCATAGTTCTTGGGACGGTATTTCCTGATTTTATCAGACTAGAAACATGGATTAGTCGTTTGGATGGATTTTGGAATAATACGAATCCTGGATTTCAAATTGAACAATCAAAAATAGCGATTGCTTCAGGAGAAATATTTGGAGTTGGTCCTGGAAACAGTATGCAAAGAAATTTTTTACCATATGCATATGCAGATTTTATCTATGCGATTATCTGCGAGGAATATGGATTGACTGGCGCCTTTTTAGTTATTGGATTTTATCTGGGACTCTTTTACAGATGTACAAAAATGGTAACAAGATGTCCCAAAACATTTGGATCAATATTAGCTGTCGGTCTGTGCTTAAATGTAGTTATTCAAGCATTCGCCAATATGGCTGTATCAGTAGAGTTAGTACCTGTAACTGGTTTGACATTACCTATCATAAGTATGGGAGGAACCTCAATTCTTTTTACATGTATTTCTTTGGGCATCATATTGAGCGTCAGCAAGTATGTAGAGGAATATAGTGCATACGAATTGATGGAAGAAGAACAAGCGATTACAGAGGAGAAAGTTGATAAGAATATAATAGGAAGGAACAGGTTGAAGTATGAAAATTATTATTAGTGGAGGAGGAACTGGAGGTCACCTGTATCCAGCACTTGCAATTGCAAATGCATTAAAAGAAAAGGGTATAAAAGATATTCTTTTCGTAGGAGCAAAAGGAAAAATTGAAATGGAAAAAGTGCCGAAAGCTGGATACCCAATCGAAGGATTGTGGATCAGTGGTTTTCATAGGCAAAGGATGTGGAGGAATATTTCATTTCCATTTAAATTAATAAGTAGTCTTTGGAAGGCTAGAAGTATCATTGAAAAGTTCGAACCGGATGTTGTTGTTGGTGTAGGAGGATATGCAAGTGGACCGTTATTAAAAATGGCTCAAAGAAAATCTATACCTACCTTGATTCAAGAACAAAATTCTTATCCTGGCATAACCAATAAACTATTGGCAAAGGGTGCAAGAAAAATATGTGTAGCATATCAAAATATGAATAAATATTTTGACGAAAATAAAATTGTATTTACTGGTAACCCAGTAAGAAAAGATTTAGCTGACCTAGAACACTTAAGAGGAGAAGCTATTAACTATTTCGGCTTAGATCGAAATAAGAAAACACTACTGATATTTGGCGGAAGCCTTGGAGCCAGATCCATTAACAAAGCTGTTTTTCATAATTACGATCTTATTAAAGATCAAAACGAAATTCAGGTTTTATGGCAATGTGGGAAAATTTATTATGATGAATACAAAGATTCAAAGATGTCAAATTTGAGTCACGTCAAGATTCTTCCTTTTATTGATAGAATGGATCTGGCTTATGCAGTAGCTAATGCTATCGTCTGCAGAGCCGGAGCTTTAACCATCTCAGAAGTTTGTTTGACAGCAAAACCTGTTGTCTTGGTGCCTTCTCCAAATGTTGCAGAAGATCACCAAACACAAAATGCAATGGCATTAATTAATAATAATGCAGCTTGGCTTGTCAAGGATAAAGATGCTAATGAGCAGATGATTAAAAAAGCGTTCGAACTTATCAAAGATGAAAAAACTCAAAAAAGTTTGAGTGAAGCCATTTTTAAAATGGCCAGACCAAATGCAAGAGAAGATATTGCAAATGAAATTTTGAATTTATTAAAGTAAATGAATTTATCGTCATTAAAGAAATTGTATTTCCTAGGCATAGGAGGCATTGGCATGAGTGCCATAGCGCGCTTTTTCTTGAAAAATGGCGTTGAAATACACGGTTATGATTTAACCGAATCACGCTTAACCAAAAAGTTGGTGGCGGAGGGAATGAATATTCATTATGATATTAATATTGAAAAGATTCCAAGAGATATTGATGGTGTAATTATAACACCTGCCATACCTCAGAATCATGAAGAATTAATGTGGTTAAATGACAATGGATATTCTATTACGAAAAGAGCTGAAGTGTTAGGAATTATCAGTGAGGAGAAAATGACTGTTGCAGTCGCTGGAACTCATGGTAAGACAACAACAAGTTCAATTCTTTCCCATATTTTGACATATTGTGGATTAGATATTTCCGCATTTTTAGGTGGCTTACTGGTCAAAGAAAATTCAAACTTCATACACGGTAATTCTGATATTGTTGTATTAGAAGCAGATGAATTTGATCGTTCATTTTTAAAGCTCTCACCACAGGTTCTTATTATTCTATCTGTAGATCCTGATCACTTGGATATTTATGGTGATGAAAAGAATTTATTGAAAGCTTATTATGATTTGACATTGAAAGTTAAAAATGGAGGCCGAATATTATTAATGGGCGAATTCGATCATGTATTCAATAAAGCATGGATTGAAAAGATGACTTCAAATGATGTTGAAGTATTAAAACTCAGTAATGATTTCAAATTTGAAAATGTGAATGTCAATAGTGAGCGCTATCATTTTAATTTTTCAAACAGTAATATCACTATTGAAAATGTAAAATCAAACTTGCCAGGAGTACATAATATTTCTAATACAACTGCAGCTATTCAAGTGGCATTGTCACTTGGAGCAAAAGCAGAATGTATTAGAGAAAGTATAGCAAATTTCGAAGGCATAAAAAGAAGGTTTGAAATTTTACATGATGGCAAATGTGTATTGATAGATGATTATGCGCATCATCCTGAGGAAATAATGAATGCAGTTAAAACTGTAAAAACATTGTATCCAAAAAGAAATGTGTTAGGAATTTTTCAACCGCATTTGTTTTCTAGGACTAATGATTTTTACAAAGGATTCGCTAAAGAAATATCTGGATTAGATGAGGTGTGGTTATTAGAAATATATCCAGCACGTGAATTGCCAATAAAGGGTGTTGACTCGGCAATGATTTATAATCTGATTCCTATGGACAATAAAAAGTTATTGCACAGTTCACAACTAATAGAAAATCTAAAGAAACACGATAAATTGGATGTTATAATTACGTTAGGCGCATCTGATATAGATAAATATCACGAAGAAATTATAAATATTATAAAATAATAAATTGGGTAAAAGAAGAAAGAATACTAAGACAGACTACATTAAAATAGGTAAAGCTATAACGGCGATCGCCTTAATGGTATTCTTGTTTTTTAGCGTCTTTCAAAAGTTAGGCTCTCCTCTCAATGACATCAATATTGAAATTTCGAAAGGCAGTGATAAAAAAACATTGATAAAAGAAAAAGATGTTCGTTCATTATTAAAGACCGAGTTAGGATACGACATAAGTATTGCTGAAATAGCGCAATTGGATCTTTATAAGTTAGAGAAAATTCTAACACGTGATGACAGAATAAATCGCGCGGATTTGTTTGTTGATAAACATAATAACTTATTTATAAAAGTTGAGCAAAAACAACCCATTGTAAGGATTGATGTCACTGACGGAAATGATTATTATTTAGATTATAAAGGAGAACGGATTCCGGTGACAGATGTATTTAGAGTTCCTGTTGTAACGGGACATGTTGACAAATATATTATTTCGTTTAAGGAGCATAAAAAGAACAACCTAAATGCAGTTTTAGAATTAGCCCAAAAAGTACATGATGATGATTTTTTAAGTGCTTTGGTTGAGCAGATTTATGTCAACGAAAAAAGTGAGGTTACGATTGTTCCTAAAATTGGTAGGGATAAAATATTACTTGGTCAAATTGAAGACCTCGATGAAAAGATTTATAAATTAAAAGTATACTATGAAAAGGGAATCAAGAACATAGGGATTGATAAATTCGATGAACTTGATTTACAATATAAAGGACAGGTATTGGAAAGAGATACCGATACATAAACCAAATTAAAAACCGATAATTAATTTTTAAAAAACTGTCGTATGAACGATATTAAAAGAAATGACCGACAAATAGCTATAGCGCTCGACATTGGTACAACCAAGGTCTGTGCAATGGCTGGATGCAAAAACGAGTATGGAAAAATTGAAGTGCTTGGTGTTGGAACTGTAAAGTCTGAGGGCGTGTCAAGAGGTGTGGTTTCAAATATTGACAAAACGGTTAAAGCAATTAACGAAGCTATTCAAATTGCTCAAAAAAATGCAAAAACAAAATTCGGACGTGTCCATGTAGGCATCGCTGGACAACACATCAAAAGTATTCACCATCATGGATTACTGGTTAGACATGAACCAGAAGCTGAAATTAATGAAGCAGATGTAAGTAAGCTGATCAGTGATATGCACAAATTAGTGTTACCGCCTGGAGATAAAATATTACATGTTTTTCCTCAGGAATTTACAGTCGATGATGAAACCAATATAGTCGACCCAATTGGAATGTCAGGCGTTCGTCTGGAAGCAAACTTCCATATTATTACGGGACAAATTTCAGCATCACGTAACATATTGAGATGTGTGGAGAAAGTTGGCCTTGAAGTAGCAGATATCACTTTGGAACCCATAGCATCTTCAAAAGCTGTTGTTACACCTGAAGAAAAAGAAGCTGGTGTTGCTTTGGTTGATATTGGAGGTGGAACGACGGATATTACCATTTTTAAAGATGGTATTATAAGACACACTTCAGTCATACCGTTTGGTGGTAATGTAGTTACTAATGATATTAAGGAAGGATGTACGGTTATGAAAGACCAAGCAGAAAAATTGAAAGTAAAATTTGGTTCTGCATTGTCTGAAGAGATTACTGACAACCGCATCATAACAATTCCTGGATTTAGAGGTAAAGACTTTAAAGAAATATCTGAAAAGAATTTATCTAAAATAATTGAAGCAAGAGTAAGAGAGATTTTTGATTACGTTCTTTGGGAAATTAAGAGGTCGGGATATGAATCAAAATTGATTGCAGGCATCGTTTTAACAGGCGGTGGATCACTGCTGAAAAATATTGAATTGTTGTCAGAAAATCATACCGGATTAACAACAAGAATAGGACAACCTGTAGAACACTTAGCTCATGGCTATTCAAGTGTTTTGGCAAATCCTATTTATTCAACCGCTGTGGGTTTGCTTGGAATTGCCATTGATAACTTGCAATATTCAAGTACGTCAAATGTGATTTCAGAAGAAAATGAAGATGACAGTGTTAATAGTGAATCACCGACTAACAAATGGTATTCTAAATTATTTACATATACAAAAGACTTTTTTGAATCTAACCCAGATACAGAATTATAATTTCATAAAAAAAACTCATGAATATGTTATTTGAAGAAAGACATAACTCAATAATAAAAGTCATCGGTGTCGGTGGCGGAGGTGGTAATGCTGTAGCTTACATGTATAAGCAAGGAATTGTTGGAGTTGATTTCGCCATCTGTAATACTGATCATCAAGCTTTAGATATCAGTCCTGTTCCTATCAAAGTACAATTAGGTCCTAATTTGACCGATGGTATGGGCGCTGGTTCTGTGCCTGAAGTTGGAAAGCAAAGTTGTATCGAATCTATTGATGAAGTCAGAAGATTTCTTGAACAAGATACGAAGATGCTTTTTATCACCGCCGGAATGGGTGGTGGAACAGGAACAGGCGCAGCACCTATTATTGCAAAAGCTGCTAAAGAAATGGGTATTTTGACAGTAGCCATTGTTACCTTACCGTTCAAGTTCGAAGGCTTGAGAAGACAAAATCAAGCTGTTGAAGGTTTGGAAAATTTAAAGAAATGTGTTGATTCAATATTGGTTATTTCCAATGACAGATTGCGTCATATGTATGGTAACTTAAGTTTATCCAATGCATTTTCAAAAGCAGATGATATCTTAACTACAGCAGCAAGAGGAATAGCAGAGATCATCACTGTTCCTGGGTATATTAATGTTGATTTCAAAGACGTTAATACCGTAATGAAAAACAGTGGCGTATCTATTATGGGTTATGCTGAAGCTGAAGGTGAAAACCGAGCTAAAGAAGCCGTTGAAGAAGCACTAAATTCTCCATTATTGGAAGATAATGACATCAGAGGAGCACAACATATCTTATTAAATATTTCGTCTGGAGACCATGAAGTCACAATGGATGAAATAGGAGAGATCACTGAATATATTCAAGAAGAAGCGGGTTATGGAACCCACATGATTTGGGGTAACTGTAACGATGAGGCATTAGGAGAGAAAATAAGTGTAACAATCATCGCAACTGGTTTTGATGAAGGTAAAAAACGCCTTGATGAATTATCAACTGAAACGATCAAAGTTCATTTGGATGAACCTTTTGATTTAAAAGAAGATGACGTTGTAATTGAAAAGCCGCAGTTTGATCCTAATCGCTCTAATGTTGTTGATTTTGATTCCTTGGAATCTATTTCCAATATAAATGTCAATAGTAATAACTATAAAACAAGCGATCCATATCTAAAGTCGACCAGTGAACCTGTAGCCAGAAACACAGAAGTAACTAAGGACAATAGTCCACAACGTATGGAAGAGTTAAGAACAAAATCTTCTTTGCCTCTAGATAATCCAAAAAGAATTTCTGAAATGGAAGATATTCCAGCTTATAAAAGAAGGGAAATTGAATTGGAAGATGTCAAGAACAAAGCTGATAAAGGAAACTCAAAGTTGAGTATCAATATTGATGAAAATGAAGTGCCTTTTATTGAAAGGAATAATTCATTTTTTCATGACAATGTAGACTAAAACCAAAATAAGATTATCCAAAAGTGGATAAGCTAGAAGTATTATAAAAAACACAATCATCCAATACTCGAAAAGTCATTTAAAGATGACATGGAGTAAACTAGAATCTGATAATCGAACCGAGTCACGATACATAAATACTTGGTCGTGATGAATTATCATGGATTTCGTCTTTTTCATATATCCAGAAATTCTAAAGAGCGTTTTTGGAATATATTTTTTTAACTTTTCTTTTAATGAGATTGGTTTATTGATTGAGTGCCTCACCTCTCCGGTGGGGCTTTTTTATGCCCAATATTTTTGTCTAACTTAGATACTTTGACATTGAACCTTGCGTTCTTGTTGTAATGGAACTTTAAATATGAAATACTTATTTAATTACATCATATTCTTATTGTTTATAAATGTGTCCAGTGCCCAATCAATAATTGACACGAGCATAAGTACAAGTCAATTTTCAATATTATTCGATTCTGATAAACACACAATTAGAGATTCTTTTAAAGTTCAATTGGATAGCTTGATTACGAAATGGCATTCAGGAAAAGAAACTCATCTTGTTTTAAAAGCACATACTGATAGTATCGGTTCTGATGAATACAATATCAACTTATCAAAAAGAAGATTAAATGCAGTAACAGCTTACCTTGAAAAAGGCGGAGTCAGTGATACGTTAATTGTTTCCAACTTTTATGGTGAAAAATTACCTACCGTTGATAACAAAAACGCATCGTTGCGTCAATTAAACAGGCGTGTTGAGGTATTCGTTTCACAAAAAACCAAAGCTAAATTATTAGTTGGTAGGGTAGTGGATGCAAAATCCAACCAAGGACTGAAGTCTCATCTGGATATATCATTTGGAAATGAGGATCAAAGGTTATTGACAGAGTCAGATGGTAAATTTGAATTGTTGATTCCCTTGACTAACGGTATTGAAATAGTTGCCAATGCTGAGAACTATTTTTTCAGACATTTAAAAATAAAACCACAGGTACTTGCTAATCTCGATTCAATTATAATAAAAATGTCGAAAATGGACATAGGTTCTAAGTATAGTTTGAAAGGACTAAATTTCGTTTCTAATAAATGCATAATACTTCCAAAGTCAATACCTATATTACATAGACTGATCTCAACAATGACTACTAATGAAGATTTGTGTATTGAAATTGGGGGACATATCAATTTACCAAACCGACCTAAAGTGACCAATCAGAGTGATTATTACGATTTATCATTGTCTCGAGCAACTGTTGTTTACGATTCTTTGGTTAATGCAGGTATTGAATCAGTGCGAATGTATACCAAAGCATATGGTAATTGGGAAATGATTAATCCCAAAGCAAAATCTGAAATTAAACAAGCTGAAAACCGCAGAGTTGAAATTGAAGTTGTTGATTGTGCTGATTCTGCAACCATACATAACGAACAGGTTAGATGGCCAGCGATCCACGGATATAAAGTACGTTAGAGTCAATGAAATTTTATATACTGATTACAAAAAAATATGCTAAAAATTCTGATATCAGGCCCAGTGTGATTTTATAGTCCTAAACAAATTATAAGAGTTTTTACAAGCATTAACATTATCTATAATTTAAAAAGAAAAAACTCTTAGTTGTTAGTTTTAACAAAATATTTACTAAATTACTTTAATTACCGAATTGTTTTAGAAAGTTTCATTCCATTTAATGAATTATACTCACTATATATTTAATATATAATATATCAAACATTATAAATTATTTATAAAGTGTTACTGGAAAAACTAACTGTAAATGAAATTGAAGCTGATTATATTTTCTGTACTATTTCTATGTAATAAAGTAAACGCTCAGAACTTTGATAACTTTAAAGAAAAAGATCCCTTTAGTTACTCTGGAAATGTTACAATTGGAACTTCTTTTTATAATGCTGAAGGAAGAGAGAACCGAAGAAATCCTTTTGCTTATTATATAAGTGCATCTCCAACTATTTCAATCTATGAAATTGATATTCCAATTAGTTTTACTTATAGAGATCAGCAAGGAAGTGTATCTAATCCGTTCCAACGATTCACAATTAATCCAAGCTATAAATGGATTAAACTTAGTGTAGGAAATACAAGTCTTGACCTCAGTCCTTATACGCTTTCTGGACAATATATAAAAGGTGCTGCTATTGAATTAACACCAGAAAACTTTAGAATTAAAGCTGCATATGGTGAATTGGAAAATCCATTAGCTCAAATTGACACCCTACTCGAAGGGCCATTGTTACTCCCAACGTATAAAAGAAAAGCTGCTGCGGTATCTATTGGTTATGGCTCTATGAATAATTATATTGATCTCATTTTTTTTAAGGCGAAAGATGATGTTAAGGCATCAGATATCCCTGCAATAAATCAAAACCTAATTAAACCCGAAGAAAATATTGTTGTTGGTACTTCGTTTGCAGTTTCGCCTATTAATCAGTTATATATAAAAGCAAATGTTGGTGCTAGTGCACATACAGCCAATCAAGAAAGTGCAAGTGAATTTAATTACACCGATAGCAATAATTCTTTAGGACGGCTAGAAAATGCTTTTACAGTTAATCTTTCTTCCAAACTTCAATTTGCTGGCAATGCAAGTATTAATTATAAGTTTAAAAAAATCGGAATTGGATTTGATTACAAAAGAGTGGACCCGCTTTATAAAAGTTTAGGTACGTATTATTTTCAAGAAGATTATCAGAATTTTACGATGACATTAAACTTCTCAGCGCTTAACAATAAAGTTAGATTTAGAGGTTCAGCTGGTATACAAGAAAATAATCTAAGCAAATTAAGATCCAGTACA
Source organism: Saprospiraceae bacterium (assembly GCA_013001975.1). Lineage (GTDB taxonomy): Bacteria > Bacteroidota > Bacteroidia > Chitinophagales > Saprospiraceae > RFSX01. The sequence goes on from JABDKX010000013.1 coordinate 18,760, forward strand.
AGAAAGAGAAAAATATTCAATGGAAATCTGACCCTTATGCCTTCAAGGACTTTTACAACCTCATTAAGAATGGCAAACTTTACAAGTGATAAAACACCAGTACTTAATACGTTAAATGATAGTATTCAATTTACCCAGACAACAGAAACATACAGTATTACACCTGTGTATTCCATCTTAGGGGATAATATTAATTCAACATTTATAGCCATGGTCAATTACCAAAAACTTGTTGATTTGGGATTGAGCTTTACTGAGGCAAGGCTAGTTGATAATTATATAGCTAATCTATCATATAGTATGTATCTGAAAGCAACTAAGCTTGCAATTACAACAAGTCTACTTGGTAACAGGAATATGATTGCTGGTAATGAAAACTCTAGATTGGGTGCTACGGTAACCGCAAGTAAGAAATTTTTTGATAACAAATTATCTGTGTCAACTAATGTCGGATTCACTAGAAATTTCATTAATAAAATTATAGATGGTAATACAATAACAGGTAATATTGGTTTAAGATATAATGTAAAAAGAACGATCAGCATTGGCTTTAATACTAATATTTTACATAGGAAATCTGATATAGAATCTTATCGTGAGCTTAGAGGTACTGCAAAAGTTTCTTATCAATTTAACTCAAAAAAATAATTCTGGATTATGATATACATGCTAAAAAATATATCCATATTAATTTGTGTTGTTTTTTTCTCATTTTCATTGAATGCACAAAATTATGACTTAGAAATTAATGTTTTTGTACCTCCACCATATCCCACTGAATTAGATGTTTACGTCGATAAAATGGAGCAAGGTATAATTACTGTAACAAACTTAACTTCAGAACCAGTGGAGGCTTTCTTTGGTGTATCGCTTACTGAAAACTCTGGAAAATTTGCAATAACAACAAATGGAATTCTTACGCAAGGAGTAACGGTATCTCAAGGTGCGACAATGTTAACACCTTCTGATATTAGAGATATTTTTACAGGTTTTTCAGAATCTGATATTAATACGGCTGGTTTATCACCTGCTCAAAAAGATGCATTCCTTTTAAATAAGCAATTACCTGAAGGATCTTATACTTTGTGTGTGTTTGCATTTGATAATCGACCTGTATTAATTTCTGACCCTGAAGGAAATGCATGTTTTGATTTCGATATAGTTTATCCTGAAAGACCCATTATTGATATTCCATTTAATGATGAGGTATTGGATACGCTAAACATTTTCAATATTCTTTGGAGCCATGAGCTTTCAGATCAAAATGCGTTGTCTAGAACCGAATATGTGATTACTATTATTGATTTGACAGAGCAAGAAATAAGTAACGTTCAAAATGCGTTTCTTGATCCTGGTATTTCGCCGGACTTTGAAGAAGATGTCGGTCCTCTTAGGTTTAAAACCATTCAAGATGATGTAGAGTTGCCTTTGATAACGGGAAATAAGTATGCCGTCAGGGTAACCGCCAAAGATCCTATGGAAATTATTGCATATAAGTTTGGTGGTCATAGCGAAATAGTTGAATTTTTTTATGGCTCTGTTGAAACAAAAGCAGCAGATGAAAAACCAAAATTGGCAGCTCCCGAAATTATAATTCCTGCTGATGGTAAAGATTTGCCCGTTTCTGACATCATAAATATTCAATGGGATCACACTATAGAAGATACTACTGATTTTTCTTATACATTAAAAATAATTGATAAGACAGTTGAAAAACTTACGGCAACAATTATTAAACCTGATGATCTCGAGAATGACAATTACAATTATATCTTAGATACCAAGATTACTTCCAAAGACACAAGTTTTACTGCGGACAGTACTCTTTGGATTAAAGACCATTTTTATGCTGTCGCAATAAAAGCTGAAAGTTCTGATACAAATTTTGTGTTAGAAAATAGCGGATACAGCAAAGTTTCTGGTTTTAAATTCGGGAAAACCGTCGTTGTTGAAAAAGAAGACAATTGTAGTGATGAATTTATTAGTCAAATTCCTGATAATACAACTAGTGTTAAGCTTAAAAAAAATAAAGAGTATAAGTTTGGACAATTAAAATTGGATTCAGGAACTGGCTTTACAGGTAACGAAGTTTCAGGATATGAAGGAAAAGGATACATTACGGTCAAGTTAGGTGAAAAAAAAATAAAGGTTATTGTTTCTTATAAGGATCTAAAAGTAAACAAAGACAAAGAAGTTTTTGCTGGAACTGCTAAAGTAGAAAATGATGCAAACGTAAATCTGGATGAAAAAATTGCAAATTATATTTCTGGTAATTCCGATCTTCCTTTTGATGAAGTAGCAGGATTTACTACTTATACCAGATTACGTACAAAAATAGAATTGGCTAATAATGGAAAACAAGTGGCCCTTCCTCTGGGTATAGATAGAAAGATTGGACAGGAAAACATGGTTATAGGTATTTCTGCTATGGATATAAGTCTGACACGAGCATCACTTACAGCACTTTTCAGTATTGAAAATCCAGAATGGGGTGATAATATTCCAACCCTTGCTGCTACTGGTGTTTGTTTTAATTCTGATGGATTAAGCAATACCGCAAAACTCAGTCTCATAAAAGATTATACTATACCATTAAGCAATGAAACCCTCACTTTAAAGGCTGCTAAATCTGACAATAAAGAGGAAATTGAAGGGACATTCGCTAGCTTTGGTAAAGACGGATTTGAAAAAGGTCAAATTACCGGAGAAATAAAAATACCTAGAGAAATTTTGGTTCCTGAAGAAGAAAACGGCGAAGTAAAAGAAACCGGACGCGCAACGCTCTTCTTGTCGGGCACCTTTATGTCTAAGAAAAATTTTCTTCTCGAAGCCAGCTTAACTTCTTGCCAGATACCGGGGTTGGAAGGATTCAGTTTTCAGCTAAAAAAAGGATCCTATGACAACTCTGATGAGGTGAATCCTTCAGGAATAGATTTTCCACAAGGTTATGAAGCTTCTGAGGCAGATGCAAAATGGAAAGGTGTTTGGTTTTCTAATGCAGAAATCAAAGCACCTCAAGGTTGGGGATTTGCAGATGATGGAAAGAGAACAAGCATTAATTTGAAAAACTTTATTAAAGATAAAGTTGGTGTGTCAATTAAGGGTGAAGCATCTCAATCAATAAAAGGTGAGTTGGAAGGATTTGCAATTTCCCTAGATAAAATTAGTCTTGATATCATTCGAAATCAATTTAAATCCATAAAAATAGAAGGAAACTTAGGATTACCTATTCTTCCCAAAGACCGACCTCTCGAATACGTTGGGATGGTGGACAAAGACCTCATGAAAGAAAATATTGACAAGAAAGAGAATGCTCTAAGCATGAGTTTTACTATAAAGCCCAATAAAGAGGGATATGATATCGACTGGTTAAAGGCACATGTAGATTTTGATAGAAACACTCAGTTTTTTATTAAAAATGACGCTAAGGAAAAAGGTCTTAAAGGTACAATGGGAGGTCTCATTTCTATTAAGACCTCAGATTCAGATGAGACAAGTCTCGAACTCCCTAAACTAAAATTTGAAGGTATGGAGTTGCGTAAGCTTACACCAAAAAATAAAGAGACAAATGAAAATGATAAAAAAGAAGATAAAAAATCGTTTGTTTTTATTGCACCAAAATTTAGTCTTGAAGGTCTTCCCGATAATTCAGAACAAAAGACAGAGGAATCCAGTAACAACCCAGATACAAAAAAGGATGAAAAAAAGAAGGTCAACGGCTTTTCTTTTGAGTTGAAAAAACTTGAATTCGCTGATGATGCACAACTCATTGAAAATGGAAGTGAACTGGCATTAAACATTGCTGCGAAAGTCATGCTGGTAGGAGAATCTAATAAAAAAGACAAGAGTGGAAAAAAGGCAAAAAATGAAAACGGATATGCGATTTCCGCTGAGGGTGAAATCACATTAAAATCTAAAGTGAGCTTAGACGAATCTATAGCAACAAATGCTCCTTTAGAAAAACTAAGATTCAGTGCCCCGTCTATATCAGTGAAGAAAATGGCTATCGACACCGAAGTAAAATCTTTAAAATTAGCGGGTTCAGTTGAATTTGTCAGTGGAGATGCTACTTATGGTAAAGGAGCTGCTGGCAAATTAAAGGTGGAAACTCCACTCACAAGTGTAAACCTTGACGCAAGATTCGGTACCAAAGATGACTTCAACTACTGGTGCGCCTATGGAAGCGTAGGTCGCGTCGGAAATTCAGGAAATAAGCCAGCAGGTCCATTATATCCAACTCCAAAAACACCTAATCCAGGTATTCTTCAACTTTGGGGCTTTAGAGGGGGTGCTTATTATCACATGCGAGATGAAGGGCAAGATGCCAATGATAAAAATGTAACCTTAAGCAGATATGTGCCAGACAAATCAAAAGATCTAGGTTTGAAAGCAGGAGTTACCATAGCACTTGACAAGAAAAAAATGGGTAGCACTAAAAAAGAAGTTTTTTGGGCGAACCCAGAGTTAGGAATCGAAATTGGAGATGGAACAAAGGTCACATTGGAAGGCAGCGGGTATATGCTCAAAGATGATATGACACCGAATGGAGAAACAATTGATGGTATAGAATTCCGGATGATTAATACCAAAGCGAGACCAACTGCATTTAATATCAAAGGAGACAAATGGGATTTGCAAGCCAACATGGATGTGTTTGTCAACATGGAAGGTGGAATTATGAAAGGGGGTTATGACGGTTTGAAAATGGTGGAAGCGAGTCTCAAAGTAAGCGAACAAGAAAATTATGTCAAATTAGGAACGCCTAAAAAACCAGGTAAAGCGACGTTCAGTATTCCTAATACTGAAATTTCCATAACACCAAGTGCTTACCTTATGGCCGGCTATCAAACAACTTTACCAAAAGCAGAGTTGGACCCATTTATAGGTGGTATGTTCAAGAAAAGTAACAGTGGATTTTCTGGTGCTGCATCTGGCTCCCAGGTATCTACCAGAACGAACGGTCAAACTGGATTTGCCTTTGGCGCTAAACTGGATTACAGCTTGAATTTAAGAGCAGCCATTCTTTATGCTGATTTCAGAGCCATGGCTGGATTTGATCTCAGTTTGATTTCACAAGATATTGCATGTGTAGGTCTTGGGAAGAAAGGTCTTGATGGGTGGTATGCTGAAGGAAAAGTATATGCTGGCTTTAAAGGAGATATGGGTCTCTATGTTGACATTTTCTTTTACGAAGGAAAAATCTCATTGTTGACACTACAGGCGGCATTGCTTCTTGAAGGCGGATTGCCTAATCCTGTATATGCCCACGGTAAAGCCAGCATGTCCTACAGGGTTCTAGGTGGACTTGTAAGTGGTACAACTCAATTTGATGTTAAGATAGGTGAAAAATGTATTCCAATTGAAGAGGACGATCTAGGCCTGGATGATGATTTCATTGCGGCAATGTACCCTAGGGATCAGCAGAAGGACGCTTCTGTATTTTCAAAACCTATGGTATCCTTTAATGGAAAAATAGGTACTAACAAGACTACAATCAATGATCTTAATCAGATTTATCAAGTTAAAATTCCTAAGTCAAAAGTAGCCACCAATCCTGATGGATCTGTAAAGGTTGTTGAAAACAAAAATGCGGGTCAGGTGAGAACATTCAGAGTAAAGATTAAATTCTTTAAATATACAGATGAAAACAGCGAACTAATAAAAGGAAAAGGTGAAATATTAGATGATGTTGAATACAAATATACGATCACTAAGATGCTCAGTCCTGAAGCCACACATAATTTCGAAATCGTTTTGGTCGCAGACGAGTATGTCGATGGAAATTGGATTCCATTCAAGAAAAATTCAGGAGATCTATGGGAGCTGAAAAGAAGTCACAGCTTTTTAACTGGTCAACGTCCAGACAGAATCACTTATGATAACGTTGACTTCCTTTATCCTATGTCAAGACAAAGTACATATCTGCAGGATGAAAATTCTGCTAAGGAAGGATTTGTTGAATTTGGTGTACCTATTGATTATCTCTTTGAATCCAGAACGGAAGGAGATGGACAATGGAAATCAAAAATAGAAGCGAGATTTATTGTGGACAGACCTTCAACTTTTTTGAAGGCATCAAGTAATGACTGGAACAGAAAAGCCAACAAGGAAGTATTCTATGCTGTAGAGCCTAAATTAGGAAAAGGTAAGTTTCTGGTTTTCGATATGCCTTCTGGAGAAAATGCATTACCTAATGCTTCTATTATTCGCATAAATATTGTGAGATCGTTTGAAAAAAATCCTGATTTCAAAGGAGATAAATTGAAAGCGGTTCAGGTAGAAGAGTATAATGCCACAATTAATATTGAAGGCAAAGACTATCAGAATTTTCCACCCGATCCTCCTAAGGATAAATTTCTTTACCAGATGGTTTTTAGGACAAGTAAATACAATAATCTGGAAGAAAAGTTAGCTGACCAATCGAAAGCTAAGGCCACTTTAATTAAACCGAGGAATTATAGTTATCACGCCGTTTCATTCAACACGCCAACCGATGAGAAATTTTCAGATTATGACTTATATGGCAAAGCATTGTCAAGAGACTTCAAGCACTTGTTATATATCAATCAGATTCGGAGAACAGGTCTTACAAGTTCATTGCAATATTTCTTTGAAACTGAAAATAATTTTTTCAAAAATTATAAAAAAGTGTTTAAAGAAGATAAGGGATTTGAATTGGAAAAATTGAGGATAGCTTCAGCTATTGAATTTGCAGACAATTTCCTTAAATGGAAATGGTCAAGTGGCTCTGATCTTAAGTTTTTATACAAAATATGGAAAGAATATTATGAGGACCGCGTACATGATTGTCCAGTATATCCTACTAGATGGAATGGACTGGTTGCTTCTGATTTCTACAATGCGGCATATCATGCAGATCAATTGAAACCCATTTTGGAAACAGTAAATTATTCATTGAAAACCGGTGAAGCTAAGGATAGGTATAGAATGCTCGATTACAAAAAGAAAATTTTAGAAGATTATTATGAAAGACCAGGAAAACAATTTGGTCCAAAATATTATAATAAGGCTTATAAAGTAAAATTTCAATACAGAAGTCCTGCGGTAGAAGGAAAAAATTCCGGCAAACCAAATAGGAGATATGTTAATGGCAAAACAATAGTAATAGACTACGGAGCTCTTAATAATTATAACTAAGCTATTCAAATTAAGATTATGAAAGAATTTATAATACTTACAGGATTGGTTCTTTTATCGACTCATGGGATCGGACAGGTAAGTGAATTCCTGGACAACCCCGATGCTGAAGAAGTTTTGGACTCTAGTCAAACCAGAGATGCAGACATCTATTTGTTCTCAAAATCTACTGATGATGGGTTAAGCTTAAGGTGGGCCCCTTCTTCACCGAATGTATGGTTGGAAGGAAATACATATGGCTATTCAGTAGACAAAATGCAACTCGATTCAAATAATGTAGAAAAATTTATACCACTTGGTCAAGGCCTATACAAAGCATGGCCATTGGATGAATGGAAATCCATCGTTTCTGAAGATTCACCTTATACGGCGGCTGCAGCTATGACAATTTATGGAGCAGAAGAATCAACAGGAGGAGATAGCTTCACCAAAGGAGACCAAGACCTCAATAATAGATTCGGATTTGCACTGCTCTCAGCCGATCTTGATAAAAATGCCGCAACTGCATCTGGGCTATCTGCAACTGATCAGAAAGTTGAAATCGGAGAATATGTAATATATAGGATCTATATCAAAGATGAATTGGGAAATGCACGCTCCGATACCAGTTTTTACTTATGTCAAAGAGAAGAAGTTGTTCAGGAAACAGCACCAATAATTTCTGAAATAGAAGAATTGGAAAATGTAGTGAATTTGAGTTGGGACAAATATTCAGGTTCCACAACATTTACAGGATTTTACATTGAACGTTCTGATGATAACGGAAGTACATATTTACGTATTACCGAAAGACCCGTTTTGGATATATCTACAAACCTTATGGAAGGAGATATCATCAGTTATGCAGATTCACTTGAAACCAATTACCAATCATATTATTACAGGTTAGTTGCTGTGGATGCATTTGGGGATGAAAGTTTACCCAGTGAAGCTGTCATAGCTATGGGACGAGATAAGACAGGCCCCGAGGCACCAGAAAATTTTATTGTAGAAGAACAGAATAATGGATTTCAATTGTCATGGGAATTTGATAATGCCCTCAATGATATTACAGGATTCAATATTTATAAATCTGTTGAAACCGAAGACAACTATGATCTCATTTCTCAAAACCTCTCTCCAGAAAGCAGAGCCTTCATTGATAACGATCCCGATCCTATAAAAACAAATTACTACTATGTAACTGCCATTGATACTGCTGGAAATGAATCCTCCAGTAAAATTAATTTTGGTATTACCACGGATAATATTCCTCCTCAAGCACCTGGTAATTTAAGATACAGTATAGACACTATGGGTCAATTGCTCATCCTTTGGGACGCTCCAAGGGATAATGATATAAGAGGGTATAGAGTATATGTAAGTAATGCACAAGATGATGAGTTCGCATCTGAATCTGGAGATTATCTCAAGCAAACATATTTTGCTACAAATATTGAATTAGAAACGCTGACTGAAAAGATATACTACTTTGTTCAAGCTATAGATTGGAGTTATAATGTATCTGAAAATTCAATGACATTAGAGGTTGTTAAACCGGATATTTTACCGCCATCTCAGTCTATTTTTGTTGATTATGAAGTTACTGAAGAGGGTATATCTTTTAATTGGATACCTAGTATCAGTGAGGATGTAAAAGAAATACAGTTACTGAAAAGAGAACTGGGACAAGAATGGGTTTCAGTAAACAACTTTGATCAAAACACGCTTACTTTTCTGGATAAAAGTGTCGAAGAAGGTGTGTTTTATGAATATACATTAAATACAATAGATGATGCAGGTAATTCCACTCTTTCTGAAAAAACACTAAATCTTGAAGCTCTAAAATCTTTCTTTTTAAAAGAGATTCCTACACTGGAAGCAAAATCTGAAGATGAAGGTATCGTTTTGACAATTGGATACCCGGAAAAAGAAAATTTCACATTTACAATTTACAGAGGAGAAAATGAGGGCCTTCTAAGTACCTTAAAAATATTGGAATCTGGAGAAGAATTCGTTGATAAGGATATTAGAAAAAAAGTCAAATATCAATATGCTGTCAAAGCTAACGCCATGGATGGGCGTGATTCAAAACTGAGTAATATAATTTCAATCAAAAAATAAAATCCTATAAATATGAAAGCACTATTTACACTCATTTTTCTATGTACTGGAATATTTTATTCCAATGCACAGGAAATTCTTGCAGTGACAGGAGGTGATGCCTTTGGCAATGGAGGATCATCATCCTATACTGTAGGTCAACAATTTTTTGGATTTAAAACTGACGGTACGAATACTGTGATAGAAGGTATTCAACATCCTATTGAAATTTCTGTAATTACAGGAACAGAAAACGACTTGGTGTTAAACCTGAATTTATCGGTTTATCCGAATCCTACTGCTCAATTACTAAATCTTGAAATAATAGATTATAACAAAGAAAAATTAAAGTTCCAGTTATTTGATTTTCAAGGCAAATTAATAGATGACCAATTCATCACAGGTTCAATTACCAAAATTTTCCTTGGGAATTTAATTCCGTCTACATATTTACTGAAAGTCGTTGATCAGAACCAATCTTTCAAATCATTCAAAATCGTTAAAAACTAATACAATGAAAAAATTATTCACAATAATATTTACTCTTTTTATCTGCACTTTTGTTTGGGCTCAATCACCAAAAAAAATGAGTTATCAAGCTGTAGTTAGAAATGCCAGCAACGAATTGATAGGAAATAAATCCGTAGGAGTACAAATAAGTATTATCCAGGGCTCTGTAAACGGGACCGTGGTATATGCTGAAAGACAAACTCCAAGCACAAACAATAATGGTCTAATAAGCTTACAAATAGGATCGGGTAATCTGGTTTCTGGTGATTTTGATTCAATAGATTGGTCAATGGGTCCATATTTTATAAAAACAGATACAGATGTTACCGGTGGAACAAATTATACTATTTCAGGTACCAGTCAATTATTAAGTGTTCCTTATGCACTTTATGCAGAAACGTCAGGCAGTGGCGCAACAGGTCCTCAAGGACCTCCAGGTGCTGATGGTATGGATGGTGCTCCGGGTGCACAAGGACCTCCAGGAGTTGATGGTATGGATGGTGCTCCGGGTTTACAAGGACCTCCAGGAATTGACGGTATAGACGGTATCGATGGTGAAGATGGACTGAGTGCTTTTGAAATTTGGTTAGATCAAGGTAATACAGGCACAATTGAAGATTTCTTAATGTCAACAGGTGGTTCTATAGGTCCTGAAGGGCCCGAAGGACCGCAAGGGCCTCCTGGAGCTGACGGTCAGGATGGAGCACAAGGTGCTGAAGGACCAATGGGACCTCCAGGACCACAAGGCTTGCCGGGAATGGATGGTGTTGACGGAATGGACGGAGCACAAGGTGCTGAAGGACCAATGGGACCTCCAGGACCACAAGGCTTGCCGGGTATGGATGGTGCTCCTGGTATGGATGGTGCACCAGGTATGGATGGTGCTCCCGGTATGCAAGGGCTTCAAGGTGAGGACGGACCTATTGGTCCGCAGGGCCCACCAGGTTCTGCAAATATAAACGGAACTCCTGGGCGAATAATTAAATTTGATACGCCTACAAGGGGATCAAATTCTATTATGTCTGAAAGTGGAAACAAAATCCAAATTGATGGGTATATTAAAACAGGATCGGCATCTTTCTACCCTGCTTTTAAGATCAAAGACACAGAAATTACAACCGGGTCTAATGAAGGTGATTTCACATTTGCACAACATTTTTTAGATGCAAATAAAATATTGAGCTGTACAGTATTGGTCAATGGGGTACCCCCTCATTTTACAGCACAGGATGGATTTGAATATACTTTCTTCTTTGATGATACTGATTTTTATTTATGGTTGTCTAACTCGAACTCCTTTAATATTCTGAATCAAACAGCAAAATTTGTTTTTTTAGTTCAGGAGTAATAATTTAAATTAATTAGATAAAGGAAGGGATGATCTTCTTGTAGGATTATCCCTCCTTATTTAATTTAATTTTTAGAATTATAAATTTGATAAAGTTATGATAAGATTCAATCACACTTTTATTCTTATAGTATTGATGAGCGTTCTTTTTCTCTCATGTAATTTAGATAAAAAAACACCTTATTCGGACTCTAAAAGTGATGACAATATTGGTCAACAAGAATTTTTTGATTTTGAATTATTGTTAGGAAAGTGGAAACGGACTAATGACTCAGAAGGAAAAGTGACTTATGAATCATGGCATCAAAACGAAGAAGGAAAGTATGAAGGCTTTGGATGCACACTCCAGCATGGAGATACCATCTGGCAGGAAAAAATTGAGATTGATGATAGTGAAGGCTATCTGTATTTTAAAGTGACAGATAAAACAGGACATTCTGTTCCGTTTAAAATTATGGAACAATCACAAAATTCATTTTCCTGTCATAACAAGGAAAATGATTTTCCGAAGACTATTACATATAAGGTCAACAAAAACAAAATAATGGCAACCATTTCTGGGGGAGGAACGAAGGTAGATTTTGATTTTGTTAAAATGGATAAGCCAATTGAATTTTCGAAGTAAAAAAAGATAAGCTATAAATTATTGTCTTACCCTAATTCTTTGATATTTTTTATTCGATTACGCTCCAGAAATGCATCTATATTTTCAAAATGTTCAATAACTCTCTTGTCTTTAAATTCAAATACTTTTTCTGTAAGCCCCTTTTGGAAATCTCGATCATGTGACACCAGTATTAAGGTGCCATCAAAAGACTTTAGAGCTTCTTTTAAAACATCTTTTGATCTGAGGTCTAAATGATTAGTTGGCTCATCAAGTATGAGAAGATTGATAGGTTCCAATAAAAGTTTCACCATCGCCAGTCTCGTTTTTTCTCCACCTGATAATACCTTTACGTTTTTATCAATATCATCGCCACTAAACATAAAACAACCCAAGAGGTTTTTAAGCTGTGAACGCACATCACCTTTGGCAACTTCGTCAACTGTTTGGAATACGGTAAGATCATGATCTAATAACGAAGCTTGATTTTGGGCAAAGTATCCTATCTGAACGTTATGCCCGATTTTACATTCGCCTTCAAAATCTATTTCTCCCATAATGGCTTTGATCATCGTTGATTTACCTTCACCATTCCTTCCAACAAATGAAACTTTCTGTCCTCTTTTTATTGAAAACGAGGCATCCTTGAAAACAACCTTATCATCATATGATTTTGAGAGGTCAACAACTGTGACAGGGTAGTCTCCCGATCTTTTGCAAGGAGGAAATCGAAGTTTCAACGCTGAATTGTCCACTTCATCCACTTCTACGATCTCTAATTTTTCTAGCATACGTTCACGAGAATTCACTTGGTTGGCTTTAGAATACGTTCCCCTAAACCGTTCAATGAAACGATTACTTTCTTCAATAAATTTCTGTTGTTCTTTGTATGCTTTTAATTGAGCTTCTCTGCGTTCTGCTCTTAATTCCAGATAATGACTATAAGTTGCCTTGTAATCATAAATCCTACCCATGGTCACTTCAATCGTTCTGTTTGTAATGTTATCAATAAATGCGCGATCGTGTGAGATGACAACAACGGCTTTAGCACTGTTGATCAGGAAGTCTTCTAACCACACGACAGATTCTATATCTATATGATTGGTTGGCTCATCTAAAAGAATCAAATCTGGTTTTCTCAGTAATATTTTTGCCAACTCTATTCTCATTCTCCAGCCACCACTAAATTCACTTGTTGGTTTGTCAAAGTCTTCCCTTTTGAAACCCAATCCCTTTAATGCTTTTTCTACTTCTGCATCATAATTGATATCTTCTATTGCATAATACCTCTCTCCAAGATCAGAAACTTTCTCAATGATTTTCATGTAATCATCAGATTCATAATCGGTTCTTGTTTCTAATGATTTGTTGAGCGCCTCTAATTCATCTCGCATCGCAAAAATTTCCTTGAAGGCTTTTGAGGCTTCTTCAAAAACAGTACTATTATCTTCGGTTAACAAATGTTGAGGGAGATAGGCAATAACCATTTCTTTTGGATAACTGACATGGCCTTGACTTGGCTTTTGAAGACCAGCAATAATTTTCATCATCGTAGATTTGCCTGCGCCATTTTTACCCATTAGTGCAATTCTATCTTTTGGGTTAATGACAAATGAAACCTTACTAAATAGCGTTTTACCACTGAATGAAACACCTAAATTATCTACTGAAATCATAGTTGAAATTACTTTGGAGGTGCAAAGAAAAGTAATTTAATAACTTGATGTATATTTAATCAGAAAAACTGTTTTCACTCGGTTACTAATTCTGTTTTAATTATTAATTCTGAATTATTAATCTGCCATTTATAAGTAAAGTACCTTTTATAAATGCTGGCACAGTCCCATCTTGTAAGCTATTTATATTTAGAAAACTATCTTGTTGAATAGTGATTGAAGTATTAGGTATGGCTTCAATTCCCTTACATGCAAAAACACCATCTACAATAATTGTATCATTAATATTTATATTTACAAATTGACATGATAATGGCACCATGAGCTGATCCCAATTATTTGGGTCACTCCATAAATTATTTCCTTGTGCGCCTGTCCAAGAAACGACTGATCCTACATCTGACATACCATTACAGTTATTGTCTTTATTATCACATAATTCGAGTGCACCTGGATAAACAGTGTTGTCATTATCGTCACAATCTACATCATCGCAAAAGCCATCTTGATCAAGGTCTACTTCTGAATTTCCGAAACATGTTGGACAAGGATTATATATTGATGTGACATATAAGTCGAGTTCATCAAAATAACTGTCGTTATCAGCACCTGCATTTCTATTTCCTTTTAAGATCAATAAACATTCAGTCGTATTTAAGGGAATAAGTACCATATCTTCTTTTAGTGTCCAAGTTGCAGCGTTTGAATTGATTGAATTTGAAGTAGATATTAAACTACCATTATCATAAAATTCTACATACATTTCTGGAACATCAGCTCCATTATAATTTCTAAGATAACCACCGTAATTAACATACGCTGTTCCTGCGGCAATTTCATTACTGAATGGTGAGAGGTCAATAGATTGATTGGCAAACCCTACAGGAGATTCATTACTGCAAATTCCTCCTACTGCAAAATTATGAGTTCCTAAATATGGATCAACGGAATTGCATTCTGCATTTTCTAATGATTCAATATCTCCACTCCAAGAAGTTGTTCCATTTTCAGCGCCTCCATTTATAATAAGATTTGCTGACAAGGTATCTACATTATTTTCAATATAAATTGTAGTAGGAATTGACCACTGACTCCACTCCAGATTTTGATCTCTATACCTTACTCTCCAATGGTAGACAGTTTCTGATGGTAACGATTGGAATGCAGAATCTGTTAAGTCATCATTGGCTTGTAAATCTACTTCGAAGTAAAAGTTTTCATTTTGATGCCATTGAGCTGTGATCAGTGAATCTGTAAAATTGCCTCCTTTTGAAACTTGCCATTGAGACGCTTGGATAGAATCTTCAATTCCTAAAAATTGAGATGCTTTCAGATTAATACAATTAGAAAGCACCGTATCCCCATCACTTGGGTAAATATTGGTTGGTGTATAAGGTATCCATTCTTTTTTATAGATTGTAATTTCATCTCTTAAGACATTATTTTGAATGACATCTTGATCGCCTCGTGAATATCTCTTAAGTGTAAATTGTGGTTCATCACCAGCTAAAATTTCAACAAGTACAAAGCCATATTCATCTTGACTTTTTACAAATTCTTCGTAATCGGCATTCGGAAATTCTCCCCAATTATCAATTGCCCCACCAGCTGTTGCTACATTAACCCAAAGATGTTTGTGGTCTCTAGATTGCCCACGACTATACCCGTGTGTATGTCCAAAAAAATGGATAGACGGCTTATTACTTAGTGAAGTAAAATTCTCCAATGAATCAATAACCATACCCGTAAAGTCATTTTCTCCGGGTGTCCATAATTCTGATTTAAATGGATGATGTAGTTCTGCAAAAACAAAATCAATATGATCAGCTGTAAGCGTTGAATCTAAAAGTTCACTGAGCCATGACAATTGTATATTTTGATCTGCAGTCCCACTATTAGAATTAAATCCAATTATTCTGAGATTAGATATATCCTTGTACCAACATTGATTTTCTAACCCAGGTGGACCATTATCTGGAAGTGAGAAGTATTTTAAAAAATGGGGTAGTCCACCATCAAAATATTCATGGTTTCCAGGAACAGGATAAAATGGTACATATGGAAAAAGACTGTCTGAAGGATTGAAAAAATGATCTTTCCATTGACTATAAGTGCCACCAGAAGTAACAAGATCACCAGGAATAAGAACCGCTTCTAAATCGGTTATATCAGAACCTATTTCAGAAAAAGTAATTGGTATCATGCCTTGCTCTATTATTTCATTAAATTTATTGGGATGATTGCCATCACGCTGCATGTCTGAAATGGCTATTATTTGAGTGGGAGATTCAACATTGTGCTCTTGAATAGTAGTAAAGTAATAAAGTTGAGATACTTGCCCTAAGTCCATGACAACCTTGTAATAATATTTTTGCCCACTAAGAAGAGGAGATAAAATAGCCGTATGAATTCGGGTTAATCCTGAACCAACAATCGAAGTACTGTGCACAATGGAATCCAAACTAAAGGGTGTTAACCCATAATGAACTTCACCATTGCCTGAATTATCGACTTCCCACATGATGGTAATCTCATCCAGACAATTATTTTGTAAATATGGATTTATGATAATATTTTGAGTATGGCCATTTATTGTGCAAAATAAAAATGATAGGATTAGAAAATATAAAAGTCTGATTTTCATAGTAAAGAATAGATGTATGCGACAACCTTAAGCTCGATTGAATATTGAATTTACAAGTTTAAATATACAGTAATAAACTTTTTCTCTCATTTTTAAATGCGATTGAAACTTGTCATATAAAATTCTTAAAAGAAAAACGCTTTAAGTACAGTCGACTAACTTCCTTAATATATCTTTGCGACATGATGAAGAAAGGACAATCAAAACGTGTAGACCAGTATAGTAGGTTGGTCAAGAATAAATTTAATTTATATAATAGTTTGTTTCTGAATTTGCCTTACAGCAAAGTCAGCGATACAGGAGCAATGATTCCTTTGTTAGCTCAAGTGTGTCAAAGAGATCTTGAAAAGAATCAACAGCCTGATCAGATCTTAAATAATTTCTTTAAGAACACATTAAACATCTACGATGAAAAGCGGCAGATAGATTATATGTTTCGAGTTATCCAATTTGTAGAACGCCAAATTGTATTATTTGATAGTGTGGAAGATGCGGCCTTTGGCGAATTACATAAATTGGGAGATTACTTAGCTATAAAAGATATTTTTAAAAAATCCAATCACCCCGCTTCTCATATTGAAGCGGCTGTTGATAAACTGAATAAGTTTTGTGCTAGAATTGTTTTTACAGCCCATCCCACACAATTTTATCCACCCAGTGTTTTAGAAATTATAAAAAGGCTGCGCATATCTATAGCTGGTGATAATATTGATGATGTAGATACATTGCTCAGACAGTTAGGATTGACGTCATTGCTTAACAGCAAACAACCCACTCCTCTAATTGAAGCTAAGAATATTATATACTATTTAAGGACGGTTTATTATGATTCTATAGCTGAACTTTACAGTAACATTAAGCGGCAATTCTCTAATGAAGAATTTAATAATCCTAATATAATAAAATTAGGATTTTGGCCTGGAGGCGATAGAGATGGGAATCCATTTGTGACTGCTGATGTCACTAAGCAAGTTGCGAGCGAGCTTAGAGTGACGCTGGCAAAATGTTACTACAATGATATCAAGAGGCTTCAGGTTAAATTAACTTTTAAAGGCATAGCAGAGAAATTGTCAATGGTTAGAGAACAATTGTATAAAGCAATGTTTGATCCTTCTATAATCATTCCACTTAAAGAGATTCAAACTTCCTTTCTATCGATACGTAAATTACTTGAGGAAAAGTACCATAGCCTTTTTTTAGAAGACGTTGATAATTTTATTGATAAACTTCAAATCTTTAAATCTCATTTCGCCACTTTAGATATAAGGCAAGACCACAGTGTACACTATAAATTAATTAAAGAAATACTTATATCGAAAGGCAAGATTAAAAAGTCACTTTCTGAGTTAGATCAAGATGCGCTTGTAAATATTCTATGCAACGAAAACTTTAATTTAATGGGTCAAACATTTTCATCTGACTTACTAAATGATACGATAGCTAATATTTCACAATTAAAAGATATTCAGGCAAGTAATGGTGAAGAAGGATGTAATCGATATATCATCAGTAACTCAGAAGACATCTACTCGGTATTATTTGTTTATGCACTTTTTAGATGGTGTGGTTATCAAGAAGAAGATATACATTTTGATATTGTGCCTTTATTTGAAACAATGGCAGGGATGGATAATTCTTCAGAAATCATGACGACATTATTTAACCTTCCTTCTTACAGCAAACACCTTCAATCAAGATCTTCTAAACAAACAATGATGCTTGGTTTTTCTGATGGTACCAAAGATGGTGGTTATTTAAAAGCTAATTGGTCGATCTTTCAAACCAAAGAAAAACTCAGTAAAGTTTGCAAGACATATGATTATGAAGCCATCTTTTTTGATGGCCGAGGAGGGCCTCCTGCCAGAGGTGGTGGAAAGACACACAGATTTTATGCTTCTCAAGGTAAGCATATATCAAACAATGAAATTCAATTAACAATTCAGGGACAAACCATAACGAGCACTTATGGAACAAATGAGCAGTTTATTCATAATTGTGAGCAATTGATTACTGCAGGAATAGCTGATAACAGTCAAGATATCTCAGTAGATCATCGTCACTTGATCTTAGATTTGGCAGAAAAGAGTTTTGATAAATATAAGGCACTCAAAAACCATGATAAATTTCTTGATTACCTTGAAAAGAAAAGCACATTACATTTTTATAAGAAAGCAAAAATTGGAAGCAGACCCGGAAAAAGAGGGAACAAGGCCAAATTAGAGTTGACAGACTTGAGAGCCATTTCTTTTGTTGGTTCATGGAGCCAGTTAAAACAAAACGTTCCTGGATATTTCGGCATTGGCAGTGCATTAAAATCAATGAAGGATAAAGGGCAATTATCGAAAGTAAAAGAGCTGTTTAATGAAGTCCCTTTTTTCAAAGCGCTTATTTCTAATAGTATGATGGCATTAACCAAATGTTACTTTGAATTGACATCGTACATAAAAGATGATCCAGAATTTTCTGAATTTTGGCAGATCCTTTTTGATGAATATTCATTGACAAAAGAATTGCTTTTAGAAGTCGCTGGTTATCAAACACTGATGGAAGAGGAACCAATATCTAAACAATCTATTATGATGAGAGAATTTATTGTTTTGCCATTACTGGTCATCCAGCAATATGCGCTTCAGAAAGTTGGAAGTGGTTCAGAATTTCAAGATGAATATGAGAAAATTATTGTCAGGTCACTTTATGGTAACATCAATGCATCGAGAAATTCAGCTTAGAATTTCGAGTTATTAAAATTGGTTTACGCCTCGTTTTTAAGACAAAAAAACGAGCGATTCATTCAAATTGAAAATTTTCTATCCCCCTATGAAGGGATTTTTGAGTTAAATGACATCATTTACTTTATTAATTGAAGATTAAGTACATAACTTAGGTTGTGAACTATAATTTAAACTTCATTTAATTCATTGTCATGAAGTATTTAACTGTATCAATTTTTGTTGTTATTCTGGTAGCTTGCCTGTCACAAAAAGGGGAGGAGTCTATAAAGGATAACTCGGTTGAAAACAAAGAAGTTGATGTCGATAAAGATAACTCAGAATTCATAACCCATGAAATAAAGTACCAGAACGGAGATTTTGTTTTAGCTCATTCTACAGTTTCTAAAACCCACATTCCAAATAATTTAGATTTGAAAAAAATTGCGAAAATCGTTGAAAACGGTAATGGACAATTAGTTCAAATTGTTGCCTTAGATGAAACAGGTTTAAATATATTTTCAGATATTTTCTTTGTAAATCATAATACAGATAAGTATTGTGATGAAAGTGAAAATGAGCAATCTCTTTTATCAAAGGAGAATGAATCAATTATTGAATTCCATATTCCGAGAAGGGTAGCGGAAAAAATATTTTCTATTGCAATCAAAAACATTGCTGTTATTAATGGAATTCCTGAAATCGAGAAGTTCCCTAAAAAGTTTTCACAGGATGATCTGGAAAGTTTGCAAGTGCTTGAAGTGTAAGCGTGTTAAGCAAATTTCATTTCATCAATTGATTTTCATTCCAAGCTCATCTGCTCTTAATTTTGCGGCTTCAATTCCTAAAAATATTTTTTCTGATAAACTTTCTTGAATAAATTTTTCAATAGCAGCTTCAGTGGTTCCTCCTTTGGATGATATGACATCAATCCATTCCTGACAAGATATTGAGTTTTGTTGAAACAACTCAATAGCACCTAGAAAAGTTTGCTTAACTAACAAATTTGCTTCGGACTTACTTAAGCCCAATTTCTCAGCAACTTTAATAATGGAATCCATAAAAAAATAAACATAAGCAGGACCGGACCCAGAAATAGCAGTTGTAGCATTTAGAGTTTCTTCTTTTTCAAGATTCAATGTTTTACCTGTGGCTGCTAATAAATTTTGAATCATACTGATTTCTATTCTTGTCACTTCTTCAGACGCATAAAACGCGGTCATACCAGAGCCTATTTTTGAAGCGATATTTGGCATCGCTCTCACTACTTTATCTATACTTAAATTGTCCTTTATCGATTGAATAGTTATACCTGCCATTATACTTAGAATGACTTGATCGTGGCTTACATAGCTTTTTATATTAGCAAATAAGGCGTTTGCATCTTGAGGTTTTACAGCTAGAATTATGAGGTCAGCATTTTTTACACACTCAACATTTGTTTCAATAGTGCCAATGTTCAATGATTTTAAATGCGCAATTCTATCTCCTTTTTCTTTTTCTAAAATAATGAGATTGTTAGTATCTGTGACATGGTTTTCTATAAATGATCTTGCATATGATAGACCCATATTACCAGCTCCAATTAATAAAATTTTCATAATTTAATTTGTACTTTTTTGAGTTGCTTAGTTGTATTAATGTCGGTGTTTGTAATTTCTTGTTCACTTACTTATTCTGTAATGATAAAGAATAACTTAATTCATCATTTTATTGTTTGATGAAATGATTAATTTAGTATTATAAATTTATTTAACAATGGTGTGTGATATTATATAGCAAGCTGTTGCTGAACTTATATAATTATATCGATTGATCGAATCGTTATTACCTACAGCCAATTCTAACTAGGACTAAAGACTATGCAACTTATAAACTGCAATACACTTAAAAAGCAGAGATTATATTTACTAGCTTTGCTTATCTTTTTAGGTTTGCCTCATAATTATCTATCCACTTTTTTACACTAATTTTTTTCATTAATTGACCAATCAGCTTGTAGGGAATTTGATCCATCTTTTTAAATCGAACACAACTCTTTCCCATATCTAACTTTTGTGAGCTGTGCTTTGGATATTCTTTTACAAACCAATCCAGCAATTTAGCATCACCATAAATTCCCATATGGTAAAAGTTAATAGAATTTTTTTGAGAAGCAATACCTGCGAATGGTAATGGCTCACTTGGTTTACAATGATAACCATCTGGATATAGTGAATGTGGAACAACATAGCCTAGGCCACCATAACTTATGCCAGCTTCAAATCCTTTAGGTAGGTTTTTCATAATGACATCGTGTAGTTTGTTAAACGGTTCTACACGATCTTCAGGTAGGTTGATGAGAATTTCTTTAACTGTTTTTCCAATTGCCTTCATTATATAAAGATTTTTTGTTCTTGTATTTACTAAAATAAGGACTTTCTATATATATACAAGATAATTTATAATGTTAGTTGGCTAAAATGGGAATTATATGCATCAAAATATTTACTGAAAGTAACCTAAGGCAAAGACGTCCCCGCCTCTTACGGGTATATAAAAAGAGAAATTTTATTGAGAAGAGACGAGACCACCTTTCTCTTAAAATCTGGTTTTATATGGATTGTTTTCTGCGATCCTTATAGATTCCAAGGTCAAAAACAAAACCTCACCGGCCTGCGTCTTTGAAATTTCGGAATGTCTTTTTTCGTGTGCATTTCCTTACAAACAAGTTTGACGAAAATTATAAATAAGGTCACAATCTAAGGCAAAGGCGTCCCCGCCTCTTGCCGACATAAAAAGCCCATGACTAAGTCATGAGCTTTTGTTTCTCTGGTGACTCCGGAAGGATTGCTTTCAGCGATCCTTGTTGATTACAAGGTCAAAAACAAAAGCTCACCGGCCTGCGTTTGCTGTTGTCTTATTTCATGCAAATTTCCTTACAAACAAGTTTGACGAAAATGTTGAATGAAAAAAGCCCATGACATTGTCATGAGCTTTTGTTTCTCTAGTGACTCCGGAAGGATTCGAACCCTCAACCCCCAGAGCCGAAATCTGGTATTCTATCCAGTTGAACTACGGAGCCAAAATGATTGCAAATATATCACATTAAGTTTAATGAAGTATAGTGATTTTATAAATTAAGATAGCCCAATAATGCAAGCCATCTGAACCTAATCACATATTTTCCTTTTATCCATTGCCCTTTAAGAAGGTAGTAAAATGCTATTAAGTATGTAGCAAAATATTTAAAAATAAACTCTCCAAGCTTTGGCAGGAATGCATATTTTTTATTACTCAAAATTCGTAATCTT
The DNA here is from genome assembly GCA_013001975.1 of Saprospiraceae bacterium. Classification (GTDB taxonomy): domain Bacteria; phylum Bacteroidota; class Bacteroidia; order Chitinophagales; family Saprospiraceae; genus RFSX01. Next base: position 40,783 of record JABDKX010000013.1, read on the forward strand.
TCTTCCGATCCTAAAAGACGACTGAGTTTATCAAAATTTTCATCTGTCAATCGTTGTGCATCTATATGATGCCCAACTGAAATTTTTGGGTAATAATAAATTTCATCATTGTACTTTGATATAGCATTGAAAATATATTTATCATCAGCTCTCCACTTCAACGCATTGTTGAAACCGCCTGCTTTTTCAAGCCATTCTTTTTTATAAATCATACTGCATCCAGCAGGATATTTTTTGCCATAACATTTAAATACCTTATCACCAAAATCTATTCTGGTAACCATCATTCTTAGGAAATCGTTGTACCACAAAGGCTCTTCAGTTTCATAAATAGGAATGACTTTTCCACCTATTCCAATAACCGAAACGTTATCATTAAAATAAGAAATTATTTTTTCTAAATAATCCTTGGATGCCATGCCATCATCATCGATATAACAAATGAGATCACTTTGAGCTTCTTTAATACCTCTATTTCTAGCAAAACTTAATCCCTGATTGGTTTCGATAACTTGTCTAAGATTGAGACTTGGATTATCAAGCGCATATTGGTCAACAATTTGTTTTGTATTGTCTGTGCAGTTGTTATTGACCAAAATAACTTCAAATAACTGTTTATCTAATGTTTGATTGAAAAGATGATCAAGACAATCTTTTATAAATCGTTCTCTATTATAAGTACAAACAATGACTGAAATTTTGTAGCTCATTTATTTACAATTCAGTTAATGGTTTTCTTTCAAAAGCATCGATATAAGACTTATAAGATGCATTATATATTTTGACCTTTTTCTTTTTAGCGTATTCATTAATATCTACATACCCTCTAAATGCTAGCATCCATTTTTCAAACACTTCATGCATTTTTCGATCTCTCTTTCCAGCATATTTCATTGTTCTCCAATTCTCTTTTTTATCAAAATAGTGCTTCTGATCAAGTTCTACTTTGTTTTGAGAATCGATTCTCAGTAACTCATGCCAAGAGTGATCAGCACCCGTCAAAACAATTTTTTTATAACCTAACCAAATACCAATCATAATGCTTGGAATCATAACGTTATGAGGTCTTGGCATTCCTAATTTGAGATGAAAAAGTTGATGACTAAAAAAGTCTAATCCTTCAATTGGTGTGTTGTTGTAAAAGTGAATGGTTATGTTTTTATTGTTTTCTATGATTTTTAGTCGACTTGATTTTTTAGCATCATTAGCAAGGAATAATTCTAATGGCCATTGTGTATTTTCATTTAAAGCATTGAAAAAAGCCAATCCTTTACTTGTATAATATTCGTTTAAACTTTCATCCCACATTTCAGGAGCGCCAACGATATAATACTTAGGTTTGAGTTTTACAAATTCTTCCTTCTCAGCAAAATGATTTAATCCAATAAGATCATTATTGGCTAATGCTGATTGGTCATGTTTTAAGGTTTCTTGGAATGAAGGTCCTGTACCTAAAATTATAAATGCTTTTTCTCGCTTTCTAGGTTTTATGCTAAACTGTGGTTTGGAAAGTATCATAATTTTTATTGATGATCCCAAACTCTTTTGAAGATTAGATAAAAATGTTCCCAGCGCTTTTAACATAGCTTTAGTTTATAATTGCTTTTGCAACATTAGCCAACGGATTTGAATTAAACGATTGTTTTGAATTTTTATGAATGTCTAAAAGTAAATTTTTGTTATTAAGCACATGTGACAAATCTTTCATTAATGTCTTTTCATCATAGCATATACTTACACAAAGTTTTAATTCTACTAATTCCTTGACAAGATAAGATTTTGTAGGATCTTGAAAATAGTTTATGGCAGGCAAACCCGCATAAGCAGATTCATAGGATGTCACACCTCCAGTTAATATTGCTAAGGAACAATTGCTTAAAATGTGCCACATATTTTTATTAGTCTTCGCTAGAATGATTTCATGTGTTGTATCTTCATTAACAGATTGTGTTAATGCCTCATAGTTATGTTCATACCCTTCACCAAGCAATACCCAAAATACGGCAGGTTGCTCCAAATCTTTAATAGCTTTCAATACCTTTAATGTATTGTTATTTGGATCCGTTCCACCCATGCTGATAGCAATATTAATAGATGACTTTCTTAAGTTGTTTTCAAATTGTAAACCATCAATTTTATAACAATCTGATCTTATAATTGTGTTCTGAAGTCCAGCTTCAATTTTCAACTTTGATCCAAAGTCTTTTGTTTGATACTTCGTTCTTGTAACGAGTAAGTCACATTTTGACATCTGATTAAAGATGGGTGAAATGCTGGTGATTTTTTTACCGATATTCGCAACGGACTCAAACTCCGAATCTGTGAAAGACAGCATATCTAAAACGACACGATCATAGGACTCTGTATCATCAATTTCAAGAGATTCGGTTACTTGAATGTGGTAGGCAGTATCTTTTAAAAGATGAGACAAGTCTAAGTCTGTTATCAATTGAAATGTGATTTCCCACTCGGGATAAGTGGAAGCCCAAAAGTCAGCCAGCGTTTTGGTTCTTATCAGATGACCAAGACCTTCTTTAATAGAAGCCTTACATATCAGAAGAATTTTTGGATTCATGACTTTTGATATGTGAGTGTGAAAATGCTTCGTATTGTTTGATATCCTTTGAGACGGTACTTCCTATTAAAGTATCAATCTCGTTGGCATTCATAATGGCACTGGGTCTTACGCAAAGAACATCGTCATCTGATATCAAATGTCCGGCTGGTAAATCTCTAGATGCATATAAAGAACGTCGTGCTCTTTCAGATGTATATTTTTCAGCATCCGTTATTTTATTGGAAGCAGGATTTAATGAAAACTCGATGTCTCTGATCGCACTAATATAACGGGTAAATTCTTCTTCATTTTGTGCGTGCTTATGGTCAAAACCTTCTAAAGAATTGTCAAAAGTAAAATGTTTTTCAAACCATCTAGCACCATATGCATAAGCTGCAATGGCTGCCTCCGCAGTACGCGTATGATCTGAAAATCCCACTTCATAACCAAATTTGTCTTGCAATACTTTTATAAAAGCAACATTCGTCTTTTCAACAGGACAAGGATAAATCGAAACGCAATGGAGTAATACAAGGTTATTGAAATTAGCTTTTTCTAAAACGTTCAGAGATTTTTCAATTTCCTGAAGCGTTGACATGCCAGTCGATAGTATCATTTTAATACCGCGCTCAGCAACTTGTCGTAACAATCTGATATTACTTAAATCACAAGAAGCGATTTTGATATATGGAGGATTAAAAGAAGCTAAGAGATCAAGTCCTTTTTCATCAAATATAGACCCACTAAATGCAATACCTTTTTCTGCACTAAAATCATTGAGTGAACGATATTGCTCATCTGTCAATACAGTGCTGAATCTGTTTTCTATAACCTTCTTAATATCATAGTGACCGTAATTATAATCACCTGGAAGATAAAGGCCATACGGATTTATTATTTGAAACTTTACAGAATCTGCACCACAATTGGCTGCAATTTCAATAAGTCTTTTGGCATAGTCCATATTACCGTTATGGTTGACACCAGCTTCTGCAATTATATGTGCATGTTTATTCATAAATACTAAAGTGTACTTTTAGCCATGTCGGCAAAATCATTAAAGTTCTTCTCAAACGTTTGTCTGATATCTTGCCAATGACCTTCGTTATTTTTAGCTTTTAACGTTTCTAGTTCGTTTATGTTGTCAATTCGATATTTGACTTCTTTCATCACATCATCCTTCACATAATTAATGTTCCAATCGTCCATACCTAAGGTATCTACCAAGCTCAGCGCTCTTTCATCATAACTGACTTTGATTGTAGGAATATCTAAAGACAAGCAAGGGATAAATGAATGTAATCTGAAAGTTAAGTTTAATCGTGTATGTCTTAACAAGTTGATAAATTTATAAGCATCATCTGTGTATAAATAATCAACATCCTTAAATGAATCCGCAAAGGCAATGTCTCTGTGATCGTGGCAAAGAATTTTTACGTTTTCATATCCATTGTCTTTCAAATAAGCAATAGTATCCAACATCATGTCTCTGAGTTCGTATTGTTTGACAGGAGGAACGGACATTAGGTTTGGTGTTCGAATTGAAATCAAACAATCCGTTTTATATTTTTCACTTAACTTATTTATAGAAGGAAAAAATTCTTTTAAAAATAGGGTAGGACAAGCACCATTAATATTGTTGCAACCTAAGTTTTTGACGTATTGGTAAGTCGCATCATCACGAGAAAGCGCAATCGCAGCTTTGTCGTTTATCATCTTTAATTTGCTATCAGAAATGACATCTGTTCTATCAACCAAAACACCTTGCTTATTATAAATACGTCCGCGAGAAACACTGCAAATCATCAATGGTTTATCTAGAGCATTTAGTGCAATAGGATCGATGTCAATTTCTCCATTTTCATATAAATTTCCACCGCCTAAAATAACACCATTTCCAAATTGATTGATTTCATAAATGGTGCTCTTACTGAAACCTGATTTCTTTTGGGATTCATATTTATTTGTTGCTGGTAATGAAATAATATTGATTTCGTCATCAGCAAAAGCATTTTCTACAAATCCTTTGAGCGCGATATATATCACATCATTGCCTACATTAAATCCTTTTGGTCTAATTGAATATAAATTAATCATTTAAGTGCGCATTATTTTTTCGTAATCGTTTATCAAAATTGATAGTTCAGCATTTCCAATATCTTTTATATTGGTTTTTTTTAAATAAGCATTCAGTCTCTCTAAATCCTCTGGTGTATCAACAGCCCAGTCTATATCACTGAAATCTTTATCTAGTTTGGCTAAAGCGGTAAAGTTAAACTCTTTTAAGTTCTTATAATAAAAATTTGTAATATGTTCTTTCTGATCTTCGCTGTATTTTGGGTAATTTTCTTTAAATGTCTTCACTTTTATCAGTTCACAGCTTAATCCATAAGGATATGTTCGTTCTATTAAGTTTGTGATAAAATCGTATTCTTGATTTTTAAGCAACTTAACAGCGTCGTGTATTAAGTTTTGATTGACAAAAGGACTGTCTCCATTTATTCTCAAAAAATAATCCAATTGATATTCTTGACAACAATCAATGATCCTTTTGGCGATATCATAAGTATTTCCCCTAAAGCAATTGATATCCTGAGTATCAGCGAAATGTTGAATGGGATCGTCGACCGTTCGATCAGTCGTTGTAATAATTGGAATGACACCAGCCATTTTTTTTAAAGTATCAATCGGCCATTGAATAAGCGGTTTGTCATTCAACCTTTTCAAAGCTTTCCCTGGCAGTCTGCTTGAATCAAATCTTGAAAGTATTAATGCACCAATTCTATATGTCGCTAGAGCGCTCATGTGTAATCAAATAATTTAAAGCGACATGTAGTCGATATCTTCAACATTTAATAATTCACCATGTGAAGATTTGACATCAAATATGATGGCATTTTTTGCTAGGTTGGATTTCCAATCTTCAAGTGATTCATTTACAAATTGATTATGGGAAACAGCTAAAATCAAAACATCATAAATGCCTGTTGGTTTTGTTATTAGGTTGACATCACCTTTCACCAATTCTTGAGGATCAACATGAGGATCTTCTACGTCGGTAGAAATCAAATAATGTTGGAGACCAGTCACCAAATCGAAGACACGAGAGTTTCTGATGTCACTGACATTTTCTTTAAATGTCAACCCTTTAATCAGTGTTCGACATTCACTTAATTTCTTTCCTGAGTTAAGCAGGGCATGCACAATTTTTTCAACAATAAACCTGGGAATATGACTGTTTATTTTTCTACCACTTAAAATGACTTCAGGCGTATACCCATTTTGTTCAGCTTGATAAGTTAAATAATAAGGATCAATATCAATGCAATGTCCACCGACCAAACCAGGATGAAATTTTAGAAAATTCCATTTTGTACCTGCAGCTGCCAATACATCGCGCGTATTGATATCTAACTTATCAAAAATGATGGCCAGCTCATTCATCAAGGCTATATTCAAATCTCTTTGTGTATTTTCAATAACCTTAGAAGCCTCAGCAACTTTAATTGAGGAAGCTTTGAAAACGCCAGCTTCAATTATACTTGAATATGTTTCAGCAATAAACTCCAAACTTTCCTCATCACAGCCAGAAACAACCTTAATAATTTTTGTTAATGTTCTCAATGTATCTCCTGGATTAATCCGCTCTGGAGAATAACCAACTTTAAAGTCTTTTTTAAAGGTTAATCCAGATGAGCTTTCTAAAATTGGAATACAAATTTCTTCCGTACATCCTGGAAAAACCGTCGATTCAAAAACAACATAATCGCCTTTGGTCAATTTCTCAGAAACAATTTGACTGGCTGATTTTAATGCTGTCAGGTTTGGAACCTTGTATTTATCTACAGGAGTTGGGACTGCAATCACGAAAAAATTACAATCAGACAGATCTTCTTTATTATGCGTATAAACTAATTCGGCTTCTTTAAGAATTTCTGTTGGAATTTCTTTAGAAGGATCGATGTTCTTTTTAAGTTTTTCAATTTTGGAAGCATTGATATCATATCCTACGACATCATATTTCTTTGCAAATTCCACAGCAATTGGAAGTCCGACATATCCTAATCCTATAACGCCTATTTTCAAATTTTCTAAATGCAAACCAAGCTATTTAAGGGTGCAATTTACAAATTATTCATAGATAATATTTTATAATATGTTATCCTTGACCAATCAATCCAATAACAGGTCATTTTACTCTATAATCGCACGTGATTCCTCTGTTTTATGACATATTTTGCTACTATTCCTTCCATTTTTTAATCAAATTATAAATGGCTTACCGATTTTCGATTAATTTAGCCCCAAATCCAATAAAAATCGAAGAGAAAATTGAATATAATAAGCCTAAAGTTGTTGCTGAAATAGGATGCAATCATAAAGGTGATATACAAATCGCCAAAGATCTGATTAAGTTAGCCAAGGAAGCAGGAGCAGATTATGCAAAATTCCAGAAACGAAATCCAAGTGAATTACTCACTACGGAACAATATAATCTTCCTCATGGTGTACCCTATAATGCCTTTGGAGAAACATATGGCAAGCATAGAGAATATTTAGAGTTTGATATAAATCAACACAAAGAATTAAAACAATATTGTAATCAAATTGAAATCGGTTATGCTTGTTCAGCGTGGGATGTCACTTCCGCTAAAGAGTTGATTTCAATTTCTCCCGACTACATTAAAGTCCCTTCTGCATGTAATACGCATTTTGAACTACTACAAGAATTAAAAGATAATTATCAAGGGGATATTCACATATCGTTAGGTATGACATCAGCAAAAGAAGAAAAGGAATTGATGTCCTTTCTATCGAAAGTTTCCAAAGAAAGACTTGTGCTTTACAGTTGCACGTCAGGATATCCTGTTGATTTCAATGATGTTTGTCTTCTTGAAATCAAACGCCTACAGAATCAATACAAAGACCAAATTAAAGAAGTCGCTTTTTCAGGACATCACTTAGGTATCGCTATTGATGTGGCTGCCTATACTTTAGGAGCTGCTTGGATAGAAAGACACTTCACTAAAAATAGGACTTGGAAAGGAACCGATCATGCTGCTTCTTTGGAACCACCAGGTTTGGCAAAACTTGTGAGAAATTTAAAAGCTACCTACAAGAGTCTGACGTATAAGTCTTCAGATATATTAGATGTTGAACAAGTTCAGTACGAGAAGTTAAAGTACAGGAAGGGGTAACAATGAATTCAATGTTTC
>JABDKX010000144.1 GCA_013001975.1 Saprospiraceae bacterium
TTGAGATCACAGGAAATTGGTCTACAACTTTTGTAAACGGAAACACTCACAATTATGAAGTGATCATTCCGCTGAGACGTGAAGTTATTTGCTATTATTTTGTTAGTGGATCAATCGACGTAGAACGTACAAATTTCTCAGGCGTATTCGATTTTGGTGACGGCGACTGCGATAACATGGCAACATTTACATTTGATAATGGAACTGTTGTAGATATAATTCTAAATTAATCTTAGAATTAAATAATGAAACATTAAAAAGCGGACTCATAGAGTTCGCTTTTTTTATGTGCAGTTGACAACAATTTTAACTTCATTCGTACCAAAAAATAAGCGCCATCATTTTTCTCCTTTTGTAATTTATAAATTTATAGAAAACAATAATTTGGGAGAGATCTTATATAACGCTGTGACTAATGATCGAATGGAATTTATCCAAACTGCTGAAAGCAGCAACGGTAAAATAACTGAGTTTTATTTGACCTTAGCACCTAAAGCATCATGGGCCAAAAATCCTAGACACTTTCATTCTCATCAAACCGAAACTTTTAAAGTTTTGTCAGGAGAGTTAAATTTAACAGCTGGGGATCATCATTATATTCTAAAACCAGGGGATGAAAAAATTGTAGTAAATAAATTTACCTTACATAGTTTTTGGAATGCAACTGATGAAGAAGTTGTTTTTCAAGCCGAAATATATCCTCCTAGAAATATAGAAAAAGGTTTAAGAATGATGTACGCACTGGCAAGCCAAGGAAAGGTAAATACCTCAAATATTCCAAAAAATCCATTTCATATTTTGATCATGATGGACTACATCGATTCGTATTTTGCTTACGTTCCCTGGAAATTGCAGCGATTTCTGCTTAAAATAGGTTCAAAATTGGCAAGAAGCTTAGGATATTCTTGAGGTATTCATTTAAATTTTTAGAATGCTATTTTTTATTTTTTTAGTATAGCTTCTCGAAACAGGAATCCGTTTTTCAAACTCATGAAGCTGTAATTGATAGCCTTGTAAATTTCCTTGGATGTGCTCGATTTGATCTAAATTCACAATAAAAGAACGATGACATCTCATGATACGTTCATGGTCGTTCAGTTGTTTTTCTATTTCTGAAATGTTGTTTCGAAGAAGTTTCTTTTCTATTTGTCCGTTTAAACAATAGTAGATCTCGACATAATTTCCGGAAGAGGCTGAAACTAAAAACTGCTGAGAACTTAATTTAAGATCATCATTTTTAAGCCTGGATTTTAAATGAATTAATTCTGATCCTGATTCTAAAAGAGCTTCTGAGTTGATTGAATTTAAACGCGCATCTAAAACTTCAGTATCTTTTAAAACCTTTTTCAAAACCACTAGCTTCTTATAAAGTATAATCGTGATCGCTGGAATAATGGCAACCAAAGACGTATAAAATAAAACTAAGAGGAAACTGTTCACATCAAAAGAATATCCTTGGTCAAAAGCAAAACCTGAATAAAAATAATTTGCAATAGTCAGGGAAATGGTTATTAATAATACCCATAAGATCTCTTTATATATTTTCCAACCTTTATTTCTTAGTTGCCTCTTGAATATCATGGGTAGAAACACAATAAAAAAGCAACAGACCAAAAAAGAGACAATTCCGTATCCCAACTGATGTGATATCCGAAGCCTATCTAGTCCAAAAGGCCTAAATAAAACACAAAATGCTGCGATAAAAACACCGATTCCTAAACAAATTTGTAACCCCTGTTTAGAATTTTCGTAGAACGGATAAGGTGCCTGAAGAAATTTGATCATATGCTTGTAGCAATGTTAAAAGAATTTATACGAATGCTAAACCATTCGTACCAAATATACTATAATTGGTAACAAAATGTTGAATACATCATCGTTCTAAAAGTTGAGTAGATAAATTTAGTAAATCTTAAAATTACCTGCTTATGCATCACAAACTATTCTGTTGTTTCTTACTAATCACAGGTCTACTACAAGGCCAAAATACTTTAATTCCCGATGCTAATTTTGAGCAACGGCTAATTGATATGAATTATGATGAAGCTCCAATTGATGGTATGGTGGTTACCGATAGTATCAATTCTATTGCACAATTATGGATCCCCAACAGTTCTATTCTAGACCTAACAGGCATTGAAGATTTCCTAAGTCTGGAAATTTTAGATATTACAGGTAATGGCATCGTATCCTTAGATTTGGGGAATAATCTTTCATTACGTGAATTATACGCAGAAACCAATCCCATATCTTCAATAAATCTTTTAAATAATACAGCTTTAGAAATTGCACGTTTAGGAAATATGCAACTAACAAGCCTAGATGTTTCCAATTGTACTTCACTTCTAGATTTACGATGTGATTCTAATAATTTGACCATAATAGATGTCAGTAATAATGTGTTATTAAATTCTTTTAATTGTAGCGAAAACCTTCTTTGTAATTTGGATCTCAGCACGAACAGTGCCTTGGTTTCCCTGCGTTGTAATAATAACCAGTTAAGAGTGATTGATGTTAAAAATGCGAATAATAATTTGCTAAGCACTTTTGTCGCTAATTCTAATAGCGCCAGCTTATGCATTCAAGTAGATGATGAAGCCGCAGCAAATGGCAACTCAGGGGTTTATGCGTCCTGGCAAACCGATCCTGGAATTAACTATTCTGAGAATTGTTCAGCAGACAACGAGATTGATATTACTGGGCTTGGAGTTTCAATTCAAAATGGTGATGATTCACCAGATACCTTGGACGATACCGATTTTGGGATCGTCAGTTTTGGCAGTTTCCTGGACCATGAATTTACAATTGAAAACATGGGTGAAAGCGATTTGAACCTTACGGGATCACCATTGATAACTATAACAAATAGCAGTGATTTTACAATTGTTGCCAACCCAAATCCCAACATTGCTCCTATGGGAACTACGACCTTCACAGTACGCTATGAACCAAGTCAAGCAGGAACGATCAATACAGGAATCCTTAGTATTTCTAATGACGATTGCGACGAAGATCCTTATGTATTTTATGTTCGCGGAGAAAGCTCAACCACCTTGAGTTTACCGCAATATTATTCGGAAGCTAATATTCAAGTGTATCCAAACCCGACTCAAGACATCAGCTTTATTAAATACAGAGGTCTGGATCCAATAAGCTCCATAGCAATATTTGACATCAATGGAAAAGCGATCAAGATGAATTATGGAAATTTATCTGAAGAAATTATTGAATTAGATTTAAGAAGCCTTAAAGGGATTTACTTTTTAGTAATTACAACCCGACATAATCAATTAGTTAGGAAGTTAGTTATAATTTAATTAGGGAAGGTGCTCTTAAATTTATGAAAAGCGATCAATTTGGTCGCTTTTTTATTCTCTTAAAGGTTGATTGGTGATCAGATCAATGTATTGATTTACTTTATTTTTTAGATCTTTTCTATGGGTAATAAAATCAAGAAAGCCATGTTCCAAAACAAATTCAGCGGTTTGAAACCCTTCAGGTAATTCTTGTCCGGTAGTATCTC
>JABDKX010000155.1 GCA_013001975.1 Saprospiraceae bacterium
GGCGTCAGACCAGAAAAATTAATCAAAGATGAAGCAGTAAAAGATAACTTAAGTAAATTGATAGTTGTCAAAGATATGTATGACAGAAAATCAAAAATGGTTGAATTGTCAGATCTGTTTATTGCCCTTCCAGGAGGTGTCGGGACCCTAGATGAAATAATTGAAGTATTTACACTTTTGAAAATTGGATTTATCAATAAACCTTGCGGTATATTTGATCCTGACAATTATTATAACGGATTACAAGTATTACTAGATAGAATGGTTGAAGATGGATTTTTAAGTAATGAAGACATGTCTTTATTAAAAATATGTGATGATCCAAAGGAACTTTTATTCAAAATGAAAGGTAATTGATATACCATCTCCAAGTGTCAATTTCTATTCAAAGATTCTTTTATAATTAATTTACCGTTTCAGTAAATTAAAAAGCAGATTCAATTTCAAAAGTGCTAATTTAGTAAGTGCCTTTTCCATATTATTTAGGCCGCTTTGTTAGAAGTAGAAAGGTCACTGTGAAAACAATTACATATTATATAATTCACCTCTTATTTTTCTTTCCTATTCTAGTAATAGGTCAAGTAGAAATTTGTGATAATGGCATCGATGATGACAACGATATGCTTGTTGATTTGAATGACGATGATTGTGCATGTGAAGTCATAGAACCTATTTCTCTGATTCCCAACCCTTCATTTGAAGATATGAATTGCTGTCCCAGAGAAAGAAGTCAATTGGATTGTGCATCTATGTGGATACAAGCTTCGGAGCCAACAACAGATTATATACATCTGTGTGATTGGTTAGGATGGGATGACTTTCCACCACCAAGACCCTTTCCAGATGGAGAAGGAATTATGGGATTTCGAGATGGCAGAGTAAGATCTAACAACAACGAACCAGAACCCTATTGGAAGGAGTACGCAGGCGCTTGTTTGACAAGTCCTTTAATCGCTGGCGAAACTTACAGATTTCAGTTTGATGTCGGCTTTGTTGATCCAGACAAATCACCGCCAATAGATATTACTTTTTTTGGAACTACAGATTGTCAATACCTACCTTTCGGATTAGGTAATATTGCTTTTGGATGTCCAACAAATAGTCCTAATTGGGATAATTTGGGCGATGTCAGAGTATCTGGTGGCTTAGGAAACAGATGGGTGAATACATTTTTAGAAATAACACCTGATAAAAATTATTATGCGATTGCCATTGGTCCTGATTGTGCTCCTGTACCAACACCAATAAGCTTGTATTACTTCTTTGATAATTTATTGTTGGCTGACTTCGAATCTTTCAATTTGCAAATATCAGAAAGCCAACATCCATGCAGTAATGATTATATTCTATCAGTTCCATTTAATCCTGAATTCGAATACCAATGGTTCTTAGAAGGCATTGCCTTACAAGGAGAAATATTTTCAGAATTATCTCAAAATTACGGTGAAGGCATTTACCAAGTAAGGATTGATGATGGGTATTCTTGTAGAGTTTCCAAAACATTTGAATATATTATTCCAGTGATCGATATGCCAGCTAACGTGGCTATATGCGATGGAGATGTATATGAATTTGGAGACCTTAGAATTTCAGAGGAAGGGATGTACCTTGATACATTCAAATCCATTGATAATTGTGACAGTATCGTAGCTTTGAATTTAACCGTCATTGGTGCAAAATATGATACATTAGAAGTAAGCATTTTGAAAGGGGAGTCATTTGATTATGAAGGAAATAGTTTTACTGAGGAAGGCAATTATCCGCTTACTTTAATTTCTTCATTAGGATGTGATAGTTTGGTGCTTCTAAAATTAAGCCATTTTAATATTTATATTCCAAATGTATTCAGTCCAAATCGAGATGGTCAAAACGATGTCTTCCGACCTTATGCACAAGATGCTAGGATTGAAACCGTTGAAATGTCGATCTATGATCGCTGGGGTAATTTAGTTTTTAAAGGTACTGAATGGGATGGATATAAAGCTGATGGCGGCGTTTATACTTATGTCCTAAACATTAACTTTGCTTTTGATAAATCAAAAGTATTTGTTGGGACAGTAACTGTCATTAAATAAGTCAGAATAATTGTTGAATTAGAAATTAAAACTATAGTCTATTGTCCAACCTCTATCCTCACATAGTATCTTTACATTTCGTTCTGAAATAGCAGAAATTGTGAGTGATGGATTTACACCTAATGCAGTGGGAACAATTGAGCCATCACTTATATATAAACCTTGATGAATGGCGCCTTCAGATGCAGCATCAAAAACTTGTCCTTTATGATTAACAACGCCTATATTAACATTTTCTCCCATAATACATCCGCCCAATGGGTGAACAGAAATGAGATTTTTGTGAAATAGTTTCGTCCATAGCGGGCTTTTCAAATATCGCCCATTCAAACCGTCATTGCATTCTTGAAGTTTATCATTTGCTTTTTGAAATATGGGTTCGTCTCCGACACCAGGCCAGTCGATTACAACTCTGTTTTCTTTGTTTAATTTGATTTGACCATCACCTTCATCATGGCCCATTAATAAATAAGTTTGTGTATTCAGCACAGCTCCTTTTCGAGGTCCCTGTTTAAAACTTTGGCGCTGTCTCCACCAACGTTTGATTTTTTCAATTAACCCATTATTAATTGGCTTTTCAGTTTGTTCAAGTGCAGCAACTGCCGCAAAAGCAATTGGTAATGTATCACCCATGGCTCCTGGAATTGACCCTTCCTCAATGACAAAGCCATCTTTATAATTTTCCGCAGTTTTACGGGTATCTATTATTCCAGTTATACCTGGACCCACTGGTTTTTGTTCGCCTGGTTTATAAGGACCAAAGCCAAGACCATTGACCTCATGATCAGTATTATATGTAAATCCAAGCACATCGCCATTGCCCGATAATCGCATTCCTGTTTGATCTGATAAAGCTAATCCATTTGCTTTAGACCTTAGCATGATTTCAGACGAACCGACAGTACCAGCTGAAACGATAACAATGTCTGCTTTTACAATTTGTGTTTGTGATCCTGAATCACTTTGATCTATCGAAAGTATTGAAAAATGTACCTTCCAAGAATTTCCATCTTTCTCAATATGTGAAACATTACATTTTGTGAATATCTCAGTTCCATGTTGGACAGCATCAGGAAGATAATTCATTTGGGTTGTGTTTTTTGCGGTGTAATTACACCCTGCTACACAATCTCCGCAATTCACGCAGGCTTTTTGTTCAACACCAATGTGGTTCGTTCTGTCTTCAAAATTGACATAAATTGGTGTTCGATAAAACGGTTGATTTACATATTTAGCAGATGTAGAAAGTGCTTTTAATCGATCTAATGGAGGATAGGAATCTGGATATGGCACTGGTTTTAACATGTTCTCCGCAGCCTTGTATCCTTCAGCTACACCATCCTTAATATCATCAATAAAAGCCTTAGGCCAATATTCAGAATTAAAAACACGCTCATCTGTATGAAGACCTACATTGGCATTAATTAAAGATGTGCCTCCTAGACCACAGCCAACAAGGATGTTCAAATCTTTTGAAATATGATAATCAAACAATCCTAAAGGAGAGCCAATCTTTTTTATTGCTGTATCAAATTGCATCTCTTTATTCATGTCATCCATGTTGTCAGGAAATTCACCAGGTAAATATTCTTTTCCCCTTTCTAAAAGACATACTTTTCTACCGGCTCTAGACAATCTGGATGCAGAAATTCCGCCACCATAACCGGAGCCGATGACTACAATCTCATAATGATCTTTCATTTTTTCGATAGACGTTGTGATACTCTTCATCTTGTTTTTTTAAAGGGAAAATATAATTCTAGAATATAAGTCAGATATACCCCGAACACAATACGTATATATACCTGAAAAGCGAAACGCTAACTGATTTGCTAAGAGAGGTAAGTATCATTTTAATAAGTGGAATTTATAATGTGAAAGTGGCTTACTTTGATGAAGTTCTTGCCCATTGCCTTAGTATGCTTAGGATAAGGACCAGATATCTATTAACATTAATCCAAAATCTTTTTCCGACAATTAATCAGGCTTTTCAAATATTATTTTGCAATAATTGCAATGGATATAATAAAAATCTAAAATCTAAAAATAAATAAAATATTATTTTATACTAAAAAGTAATGACAAAATTAAATAATAGCTTATTATTGATTTAAAATAGGTATTTGGTGTTGGAAAGTTCGATAACAATTTAAATACTAAACTTGATCAGGGCATGAAATCAACTTTATATTTGACAGCATTATTTTGCTGCTTCAACCTCACGTTATATGCACAATGTGATACAGGAAGTGAGCCAGAATGTACCTGTGAAACTGCAGAAGTACTTTGTTCCGTAGGAGAATTAGATGGATTCAGCAGCTCTATGAGTGAATTTCAACATCCATCTGATGGCCCTGATAACTTTTGTCCTCCTGGCGGACTATTCGCTAATAATCCAACTTGGTTTGCTTTTATCGCTTGGTGCGAAGATATCGAAATGGAGGTATCATATGAAAACTGTACCACGGTAGGAGCTTTTACAGGAGCTCAAATTGCAGTTTACACTGATTGTACTTTTGAAGAACAGATTGATTGTGATTCTCAATGTGAAGATGACAGCACTGTCAGCTTAGATCTTAGTGATTTGACAATTGGAGAATCATATTACGTCATGTTAGATGGGTGTAATGGAAGTGCTTGCGATTATGAAATCTCAGTTTCTCCATCTGATTGTGATGAGTTCATTGAAGAATGGGAAGATCCTGTAACTGAAGATGAAGTGATTTGTGTTGGAAATATTATTAATTATACCGTCGATAACTTAAGTGGAGCAACGAGTTGGCACTGGTATTTAGATGGTGAACTACTGGAAATTACAGATGGACCAAGTTATGAAATTGCATGGGATGCTGAAGGAGAATACGAGTTGTGTGTAGATGTTAGTAATATTTGTTTGGATGAAAGTGAAGAACCTGAGATCAATTGCTCTACAATAACAGTAGGAAACCCTGATGCTGGTACACTTGACGCTAATGATTCACCAGATTGTCCTGAAGAAATCATGGATATAACCTTGGCTGATTACAATATGGATCCTATTTATAATGAGATCTTAATATTTACAGATGAGCTCGGAGAAGTTATTTTAACCTTAGATGGGACGCCTGAATATGAATTTACTTGGCCAACATGCCAGACGATAAAAATTTACAGTTTAAATTATGTAGCGATCGAAGATGTTTACGTTCCAGATGTTGGTGATGACTATGCTGGTAATGATTGTACTTTGTTATGTTGTGATGAAATATGTATTACTGTTGTTTTTGAAGATGAGGAGCCGCCAGAATTTGACCGTCCTCCTGAAGACGTGACAGTTGATTGTTATTTGTTGCTTGAAGAATTGGATTTGGATGAACTTGAAGAATTGGATGTAGAGGATAATTGTAAGGAAGACACATCAGTATTAGGTATCGAGACAATTCAAGCCGATACGTGTAATGGGGGTACAATTATTAGAGAGTGGTCTTATATGGATGCTTGTGGGAATGAAGCTTATCACAAGCAAACTATCACAATCTTACCATTATCAGAACCTTCTTTTGTTAACCCTCCTTCAGATACTATGATGAGTAGTTTGGGATATCAGTCATATGGTAATCCCCAGTTAATTGTTGATAATGGGAAAATAGGTGAATGCAAAATATCGGGAGTAGTAGACCCTGTTGTAGATGATAATCGAAATGGTTGTGCAGGATTTGTAAATCTAAATTATGCATTTATTGATTCCTGTGGCAGAAATTTCATGATCTCTCAAAGAATTGATATCATACCAGATGTTATGGTAAGAGACACCTCTGTTAACTTTTGTGATATCGATCAAACAGGTGACATAACTCTTAATCAAGTTGATATAGATGCCTTGGTTTCTAATGATTTAACTGGCGTAACGGTTCAGTATTATCCGACTTCTGTTGATTTAAATGTTGGAACAAATCAACTTGTTTTTCCTCTTAATTTAATGAGCCTGCCGGAGACAAATATTTATGCATTTGTCTTAGATGCTTCAGGTTGTTCATCAGAATTGATTATATCAATTACTCTGAGTCAGCTACCTGATTTAGTTTTAGCCGTTGAGCCAGAATCCTGCTTTGGTGACGAAGATGGTATAATTACTGTAACCTCACCAATGGATTTGACGGACTACCTTCTTGTTCAAAATAATGATACGATTAGCAACAATATAATCAGTAACTTGATGCCAGGTAATTATAATTTCATTTTGACTGATACTTTGGGTTGTACGGTTGAAGAAAATATAGAAGTTGAAACTGGTTTCGGTTTGAGTTTTCGCGATATACTGATCACTTGTAATAATAATGGAACTGGAACAGATGAAACTGATGATTTTTATACTATCGAATTTCGTGTAGAAGGCGGAATTAATCAATATAGTTTAGATGTTGGATCAGATATAAATCAAGGGGTTTACGAGTATGATGAGATTGTAACCATCACAGTTCCAGCAGATGGAAATTTTATTAGATTAACCAGCACAGGTTTAGATTTAGGTTGTATAGTATTTTTAGATTTAAATCCTCTTGTACCATGTTCTTCAGATTGCGCTCTATCTGAAAATCAATATGATTATCAATGCAATAACAATGGAACCCCTCTTGATCCGAACGATGATTTTTATGAGTTTGATATTAATATTTCTGCAATTAATGGCAGTACCAGCAACACTTATAATGTATATGTTAATGATGTGTTGAGTAGTACTTTTAATTATGATGAAGTAGGAACTTTTGTTTTACCTGCTGACGGATTAACATCTGATCTTAGGTTCGAAGATGCAGACCAAAATATTTGCTTTATAAATGAATCAACTATACCACTCATACCATGCTCCAATTTATGTCAATTGGACATTACAATAGTATCAATAAATTGTGTAGATCCATTAACACCTGCCGATAATGATGATGACTTGTATGAAGCAGAAATTATTGTGAATGGTATTAATTCATCTACTTCTTATTCGTTAAACGTAAGCGGAGATATTTATAATTATGGTGAAACAATTCTTTTAGAAGATAATTTAATTATAAATGGAGATTTATTTGTTGAAGCT
Organism: Saprospiraceae bacterium; assembly: GCA_013001975.1. GTDB lineage: Bacteria > Bacteroidota > Bacteroidia > Chitinophagales > Saprospiraceae > RFSX01. The sequence goes on from JABDKX010000155.1 coordinate 7,147, forward strand.
ATTGATTCTGAGGATAATCTTTGTACTTCAAATATTACATTAACAGCTCCAGCACCTTGTTCCTCTCCTTGTGAATTAGAAGTTTTGGAATTGACATTATTGGAGTGTAATGACAATATGACTGGATTTGATGAAGATGACTTCTTTAATATTGAATTGAATATCGGATCACTTCTTGGAACAGGTTTAAATTATGCTTTAGCAGATGATAATGGAGAACAATTTGGACCGTTTGATTATGGTACCTTAAATGAAATAGGACCGTTCATTGCTAATGGAAATGATATAACTTTAACCTTAAGTGACCCTTCAAATTCGAGTTGTTTTGTCGATGTTACCATTTCTCAAGAAGCATGTTCTTCTTGTGATCACACCTTAGTAATCAATGCTGATAATCTGGTCTTAGATTGCGAAAATACAAACAGTAATCTTGATGCAGTAGGTGACGAGATGATCACAAATTATATTTGGGAAGGACCTGGTGGTTTTAATTCTGATTTAGAGATTATTTCAATTAGTGAATCTGGAGAATATAGTTTAACAGCTACATTCGCTGATGGATGTACAGTCACAGAAATCATAACAATCGATGTCTCAGAAGATACACCTATTAGCAATGCTGGAGAAGATTTAGTACTTAACTGTTTAAATTCTGTAGTTACTTTAAACAGCGATTTGAGCCAAATCGGCAATAATGTAATCATTAATTGGTTAGATGAAACAGGTAATATTATTTCAGAAATGCCGCAATTTGATGTAACTGAACCTGGCTTATATGGTTTGCTATTAATTGATACAAGTAATCAATGCATGAGTGAAATTGATCAAGTATTAGTCGAGGAATTTCTTACCGAACCATCACCAGAAATAATTGCAAATCCTGGTGACTTTTTAAATTGTACTGTAACAAGTATTATTCTAAGCTATGAGTCTGAAGATGATACTGAATATAGCTGGTTAGCAAATGGACAAACGAATCAAGCTTCAGAATTGATAATTACAGAACCTCAATCAATCATGCTAACTGCGACAAACATCCTTTCTGGATGTACGACAAATACTTCAATTGAAATTCTTGATTTATTTGCTTACCCACAAATTATTTTGGAAGGCGTTGAAGCTATTGATTGTATCTCAGGACAGACATGTGTAACAGCAACAAGTCCATCCTATGCTGATCTAGGCTATAATTGGTATGATAGTAATGGTGTATTGTTATCAAACGATCCAATGGTGTTTTGCTTTGATCTGAGTGGCCAATATTCTGTTGAATTAGTTGACTTAGAAAATGGGTGTGTCAATTCTGAGGAATTTAATATTGTTGATCCGCTTATGCCTACCATTAATTTGCCTTCATCTGTAACACTGGTAAATGATGAGCAGGAAGAATTGATACCAATTTTTAATATAGATGCCAGCACCATTTCTGATATTTTATGGGAGACAGAAGGTACTTTGTCTTGTTATAATTGTTTGACAACGACTATTATTGAAGCTACTGATGGCATGTTGATTAATGTGACGATTACAACTGAAGAGGGATGTACTGCAACAACTGAAGTAAGAGTCAGTGTAAAAAGAATTCCAAAAATTTATATCCCTAATGTCTTCACACCTAGCGATGGAATAAATTTTACTATGTACTCCAATACAGATATTGATCAAATTGATGCACTTTATATTTATGATCGTTGGGGGAATTTGATATTTAATAATCTTGCATTTAATCCAAATGATCCCGATCAAGGTTGGAATGGAACTAAAGACAACAAGGATGTTGTGCAAGGCGTTTATGTATATCTTTTTCAGTATGTAGTTAATGGACAAGTAGAAAATAATTATGGAACGATTACTTTGATTAGATAGATTGCACCTTTTTAAATTATATCAAAGAATTTAATAGTATCAATTATTAAAATTTTGGTATTACTCAAATGTAATTATATTGAATACTTAATTCTGGAATTTTAAATGCTTTGAATGTTTTTACAAATCGAAATTACATTTTCATTTTGTGTTTATTTTGGTAATCATTAAATATTAGTCTTGATCTTAATTATATTTGAAAATCAATTTCAATAATTAATTAAGAGTAATGGCTGAAGAAGACTTCCCTAAAATTCCAATTCTAAAAGCTGAAAAAAATTAGAAGCTAATGCACCCAACATTGATATACTATTGAATGAATACAATCAATGCAATACCAGAATAGAAAATTTTTTAAATAGACAAGATACAATTCTTCAGATAGCTTCTGCTATAATTGGAGGTTCAATGATTTATGGATTACTAAATCCCATCCCTGAAGAACTGTTTATTTTGATTCCCTTTATTCCTTTGATTTTTGTTGGCCATATAGGCTACCATTATTCAAGAGTCATTGCTAATCAAGGATACAAAAAATATTTAACCAAAGTACTAAACAGATATTTAGACAGTGATGAAAAAATCCAATACAGTTATCTCGCAAAAAAGCATCTATTAAACGATAATAGTTTTTCAAAATTAAATGCCATAATATTCGGCACTGTCTTTATTGCCTCTTTTGTTTATTCAGTATTTATGTCCAAGATTAGCCCTTACTGTATTATATACTTACTGATCATACCTTTTCTTTATCCTTTTGTCAAAAATGCGGTTAAGAAGTATTCAAATTTTAACGAAGTGGTGCTTACAGATTTAAATGAAGGCGAACTATTAAAAATGGAAAGATGAGTCCTGATTTATTTTTTCGATCTTTCGCTAAATACTTAATTAAGTCAAAAAATAAAATTAAACACCTGTTTAAATTTGTAATAAAATATTTGAAATTAAGTTTTCGTTGTCTTTTTTTATTTTTTGTAATTGGTTGGTTTGTGACTCTATTGTTAATAATAAAGATAAAGTCGAATTTAATAAATTATGAACCAATTGATCAAAATGGTCTGACGGAAACGATCAAAATACATTTTACTCATGGGTCAATTAATCCTAGAGATTGCTTTAATGGGTATTCTCGCTTAGGAGGATTATTAGGCGGTCATGTTGAAGTAGAAATTGATTCAACTATTTATGGTTTTATATATGATGCTTTACCTGTAGAAGTTTTTCCGGATGATGATATTAATTCTAAGATTGAAAATATTAATCTCCCAGAATGGGAAAAGCAAACCAAAGAATTTCGAGTCACAACAATATCATTGGAGATTACCTCTGAACAAAAAAACAGTCTTGAAAAAAGATTAAATGCTAATTTATTAATCCCCAAATATGATTATTCATTTTTTGGTCAACGATGTACTTCTTTTTTAGCTTACATATTAGGAAAAGAAAAGATTATTAACCCAATGTCAAAATTCGAATCAAGTATAACTTACTTTTATCCAAGACAATTTAGACACACATTATTAAAGTTTGCTTTGACACATAATTATGATGTAGAATTTCGCAAGGGAATTGAATGTGTCATTTGGGAATAAAAAAAAGACCAATAGAAAAATCCATTGGCCTTTTTAATATTTATAATTTTATTTTATTGAACAATAAGCTTTTGTAAAGAACTCAATTCATCTTTTCTGATTTCAACGAAATACATACCTGGTGCATAATTATCTTTCCTCATCTCAAAATAATTATTGTTTACAACATGAGATTCTAGCAATTGACCGCTATTACTTAAAACACTGATTTTGATATTCTCATTATTTGGATTGTCAAATTCAATCATCGCGACTTCCATCATTGGATTTGGTTTGATAACCAAGTTTATGTCTAGCGTCTCAACGGTATTTGTCAAACTAAATGGATCTGACCATTTTTCATGTTCTAAAAAAGTTTTATCCGTTAGTGTTTTGAGGAAAGCTATTAGGTTATCTTTTTCATTTTGTGAGAAATCATATCCGCCGTCTGGAATAATTGAAGCCCACTCTTCTTGATGTACTTCTTCTGAATAGTGATTCAAAACATCTTTTAATGTTTCAAATCTGCCATCATGCATATAAGGTCCTGTTACTTCAATATTTCTCAGAGTTGGAATTTTAAATAAATTTCTAAAGGCTTCATCCCACTCACCTGCTCCTTTGTCCTCTTCAAATTCCTCCAAACCATTATTAAAAAGGAATGGAAAAACTTCTAGAATTTCATTTGAAAAAAAGAATTCTTCGTCAGGATCTTCAATAATAAATCCAAAAGGATTATGCGTACCTTGGCTGTGGCAAAAAGTACAATTTTCGCTGAATAATTCTAACCCACTGATTTCTTTCTCAGTAAAATCTGCAAAATTATTTCTACTCGCCTGATCAAATTTTGATTCAAATGTAACCATCGAGTTTATAAATTGGACAAGCGCTTCAACAATACGTTCCTCATTGATTGCCGAATCTCCATAAGCCTTTTTAAAAAGTTTAGGATAATATGAAGTTGCTGACAACTTAGTTTCCACATCATTCATATTGGCTCCAATTTCATTATCATCTGTCAAAGGCAAAACGATCATTTCGTGTAAGTCTTTTTTACTCATGTCCCAAAAGAAATGAGCCTTATTTGACCAGCCCAAGTCATTGAGATTCATGGAATTTCTCTTCGTCAATGTACTGATACCTTCACTCAGTGCGACATCATCTGCAAATGATTTGCTTTGTTGATGGCAACCAGCACAAGAGATATTTTCTAAAGCAGAAAGCTTTTCATCATAGAATAATACTCGTCCCAAAGTCGCAACATTATTTTCTATACCAGCAACAGTTAATGTGTCAATAGGACCTGAACCATATCCAGTGTCCACAGTATCTCTGTCTATAAGATGGCGAGGGAATTCTATATCATTATAAGCAAACGGAATTTCAGGTAAATCAGGACCATCGACAACGGTGGTAACAACGAATGATTTGATTGACTCAGAAGTGAAATTGGAAAGAAACAGAATAAAAATTGCCAAAACTGAGCAAATGGGTAAATATTTCTTCATGATTGTAATGATTTATGATCTTAAATTAGCAAAAATACATGACTCGCCAAATATATAATCTTCGGTAGTTAATAAGTAAGACGTATTAAATGGCCTATTCGTTGGAGTAAATTTGTAATTAATGCCATATTTTTTCAGTACTACTCTACAATTGGATAATTTTAATCTCTAATCGACATTATGAAAAAGACCACAGAAAAGGATTCTCATTATCGGCATTTGGAAAAAATGTCTACCATTGAGTTGCTTTCTAACATAAACAAAGAAGATCAAACAGTTGCACTTGCTGTCAACGCTGTTATTGAAGAAATTGAAACTTTTGTTGATGCAACTTTTGCTAAAATGAACAATGGTGGAAGACTTTTTTACATTGGCGCTGGGACAAGTGGCCGCTTAGGTATTTTAGATGCCTCTGAATGTCCGCCAACATTTGGCGTTTCACATGATTGGATAATTGGCATCATTGCGGGTGGTGATGGTGCGATCAGAAAAGCTGTCGAGTTTGCAGAAGATGATACCAAACAAGCCATTCTTGATTTAGAAAAATATGGCATTAATAAGGAAGATACCGTTTTAGGAATTGCTGCGTCAGGAACGACCCCATACGTAATTGGTGGTTTAAAAGACTGTCAAGAAAAAGGAATAACGACCAGTTGTATTACATGTAATCCAGGCGCTCCATTAATACAAGTTGCAGACTTTCCTATTGTTTGTGAAGTGGGTCCTGAATTTGTAACTGGATCCACAAGAATGAAAGCCGGCACAGCCCAAAAGTTGATTCTTAACATGATCTCAACGTCAATAATGATTAAGTTAGGAAGGGTAGAGGACAACAAAATGGTTGATATGCAATTGTCCAATAATAAATTAGTTGACAGAGGAACAAAAATGATAATGGCAAGGAGTGGCCTTTCTTACGATGAAGCACAAAAACTCTTACTAGAAAAAACGTC